>CAJOOV010000171.1 GCA_905236265.1 uncultured Oscillospiraceae bacterium
AGAGGCAGCACCGGCCAGCCGGCATGGATGCACTGCTGCCAGAGGGAGCCGTCCTCGGCGGCGGGTACGCCCTCCATCAGCCGCTCCCCGGAGGAGAGGAGCAGGGCAGTGCGCCCCAGCTTCAGAAGCTGGCAGCCCATCCAGTCGGGATACTGTCCCGCCTGCTCCAATATCACATAGTCAAAGGGCGGCTGCTCCGGCGCCTGCACCGCAAAGCAGCGAAGGGCATCCCATGGAGTGGTGACCACGCAGGGGAAGCAGTCCTGCACCAGATGGGGAACGGCGTGGAGCAGGTGCCGGGTGGAAATGCCCGCAGCGCCGGAGAGGTTGGCATTGCGCAGGTATTCAATCTCCTGCTGGTTGTCCTCCGTGCGCAGGGCACGGGCGGCGTAGGAGGCGCAGAGATGGAACAGCTCCTCACGGGTGCGCTGGGTGAACTGCCGCTGGGTTTGGAGATACTGCCTCAGCGTCTCATTAAAGCGGCGGGAGGAGAACTGCCGGTGCTGACGGTTCAGCTCCAGCAGCAGCGCCCAGCGGTAGATGCTCTTGCGAAACAGCAGGGAGAGATCCTGCCCCTCCTCCGGGTACTGTTCGTAGCAGTTCACGAAGGAGCGCAGACCCAGCTCCTCCGCCTGATGGCGCAGGGCGTTCCAGCGAATCCATACCGGGAGAAGCTCCCGGTACTGCAGCAGGGTGGCGGTGTTCTCCCGAAGCTGATCCACCCAAACGCCGGTATCGGTGCAAAGGCGCACCTCGAAGGCGTCCTGAATCTGCCGCTCCGCCGCCTCCACCCGGTCAAAGGCGGAAACCAGCGTCTCCGCCGCCTCCAGCGCCCCGGCATCGTCCGCCAGATTGGCCCGCATCGTCAGATCTCCGGTGAGCTGGGTGATCTGCTCGTCGGACTCCACGGCGTGGGCGGCCATGGCGCATAGGGTGTCCCAATCCGTGTCCGTTCCCTCATACAGCCCGTCCAGCTCCGCCTCCCAGCGCTCGTAGAGGCTGTCCAGAATGCCCTCCTCCTGCTGGTAGGCGGAAAGGGCATCCAGCGTCTCCCCGATCTGAGCCATGGAGATGGGGTCTTTTACCAGCGTGTTCACATGAGCACGGATGTTCATCAGATTGCGCAGCCTGCGGCAATCCGCTCTGCGGTCGGAGAGCCAGTTTGCGCTGTCCGGCTGGGCGGTGCGGCCGATCATGGCATCCAGCCGCCCCATGACGTCTCTGGCCTGCTCCCACTGCTCCTGCAGCGTCACGGCGGCGTTTACCGCAGCCTCCGAGCTGCCGTACCTGCGCAGGAAATCCTCGCTGCCCGTCAGCTCGGAGAGCCAGTTGTGGCTCTCACCGGCCACGCGCCGGGCGGTATCCAGCCAGACCCAGACCGTATCCTCTCTCCGGTACACTGCCTTCAGCTCCCGCTCCCAGCGGTGGAAGATTTCGTCGCACTGACGAATCTCCCGCTGGTAGTCGGCCAGCCAGCGCAGGCCGTTTTCAATCACATCGGAGTTCAGCTTGAATTTGCAAAGGGGCTGGAGCCGCTCCCGCAGGTCGCTCTGGCGCTTCAGCCAGCCCAGCCCCAGATTGTTTTCCTCCTTCAGCCAGGTGTCCAGCATATCCGCCCCGTCCAGCGTGAGGAACGCCTCGTTCCAGTCCCGGAGAAGGATCTGCTTGCTCTCCCTTGCCTTTTTGCCCACGTCGATCAGCTCGCCCACGTCCCAGAGCAGGGCGTCAAGGCTCTCGCAGTCGCACCACTCGCGGGGGATTTCCTTCCAGCGGGCAAGCTCCGTGGCAACCTCATAGCAGCGCTCCCAGCTGTCCCGTGTGGTGGGCAGGGCGGTCTGTACGGTTTTGCTCCAGTGGACGCCCACCTGCTCCAGCAGGTTCAGATGTGCCTCGGACTCTGCAAGCAGGCGGCGCAGGGTGCTCTCCCGCTCCGGGTCGGAGGGGAGCGTCCAGTCAGCCTGATAGTAGCGCCACTGCTTTTCCAGCTCCACGGCATTCATATTGAATACCTTCTCTCCCCACGCCTCCTCGATCTGGGCGTGGAGAAGCTCTACCTGATCGGTGCGCTGCCTCAGATCCTGCATCATATCGGCCAGCAGGGGGATGCGGGGAGAGGATTTCCACTGCTGGGGCAGGTCACGCCATTCCAGCAGCAGCCTTCCCGCCTTTTGGAGCCTTGCCCAGTCGCTGCGGTGGACAGGAGTCTCCAGCTCTGTGCGCTCAAGCCACTGCCCCAGAGAGTCCTCCAGATCCTGCACGGCATCCAGAAGCCGTTTCACCACCTCCGGGAGCTGCTCCAGCTGCTCCGGGTCACAGGTCACGGCGTGAACCGGGTACAGGGGATGGGCAAAGGGATGGCCGATCTGCTTCACCGTGGCGTACAGCGCCTCGGCGCAGTCCAGCCGCTCCTGCAGCCCGTCAGGGTTGATGCGCTTCATGGAGCTGTCCGGTATGGGGAGAAAGCCCTCGGCATCACGACATTCCAGATAGCGGCAAATCAGCTCAAACAGCGTCAGTCCGCACTGTCCCGGCTGGTGGAGCTGGGTGGAGCTGCGGTCAAGCTGCTGCCCCAGAGACAGGGCGCTGGCGGCGAGGGGGAAATAATCGTCGGAGGAGGTGGCGGGGCGGAGCTGGGCAGAGCGGTTGAACTGCCGCAGCACATCCCCGACCTGATCCGCCATCGGCTCCAGACGCAGGCAGAAGGGCTCCAGCAGAAGCTCTCCCATCCGCTGGGTCAGGCTCTCCCTGTCCCGCCAGGCGGGGGAGATATACAGCACCCGCTGACGATCACCGATGCCGTTTGCCATGAGGGCGGCGGCGAGCTGGGTCTTTCCGGTGCCCCGGCTGCCCTGTGCCAGCAGGTGGCCGCCGCTTTTCAGACGGCGCAGAGCGGTCATCTGCCCTGCGTCCAGACTCAGGGGCGCAATAATCCCCTCCTCCCCAGAGCAGTCCTCCGGGGTCAGGGCGGGGGCGTCCTCCCTGCATCCGGGGGGCGTGAAGTCGCTCCCCGGCAGGGACAGATTCAGCGCCCAGAGGGGCAGCTTTGCCAGCCAAAGCCCGTCCGTCTGGCTCCAGATGCTCCGCTCTGCGAGAAGGGCGGTGAGCTGCGCCTGCAGGCCATCCAAATCGTCCCGCCAGCCCTCCTCCGGGGGACGGGGGGAGAGGCGGTTCAGCACCGGCATATTCAGGCAAAGCCCCGTGCCGCAGGAGGAGAGCTGCCAGCGCTTTCCGGAGCGGCTGAGTATCACCGGCAGCACCATAGGCGGGGCAGAGATACCGGCAGGGCCAAGCAGCCGCCCAAAGGTCAGGCACAGACTGGCACAGCCCCGGATTGCCCGCTCCCGCTCATCCAGAAACTCCATGGAGGAGAGCACATGGTGCAGCTTCCGGCGGTCCATATCCAGAATCACGGAGAGATTCCGGGAGGCAGAGGGATTCTCCTCCCGGCTCAACAGGACGACAGTGCGGCCCTCCAACAGGGCGGAGGCCAGCACCGGGGCGGACGGGCGCAGCACCTGCACCAGCTCCTCGGCACGCTCCAAATGGAAAAGGGCTCCTTCCTGAAGCCTTTCCTGAATTGTATCAAGTGTCTTTTCGTCCATGAACTGCTCCTTTCCGGTCTGAGTCACACTCACTCAGACGCCGGAGGGTATTGGGCAAAGAAGCTGTCAATGCCGTCGGCAATGCCCGAAGCGATAGCAAGCTGATAGTCCTCGGTGGAGAGCTTTTCGTCCTCCGCCGGGTTGGAGAGATAGCCCATCTCCACAATCGTCACCGGAACCTGGCACCAGTTGATACCGGTCATGGTGTCCGTCTCCCAGACGTATTCCCGCTTGCAGCCGGTCGCCTCCACAAGGGCGTCCAGAACGGCATCGGAGAGAGCCTTGGAGCGGGGGTATAACTCCTTGTTGTAGGGATTGGAGGGGGTCATGCAGATGGTCATGGCGCCGTTGGCGGAGGAGTTTTCCGAGCCGTTGGCATGGATGCGGATAAAGGCATCCGCCCCTGCATCGTTGGCCACCTGAGAGCGCTCCACGTTGCTGATGTCCACGTCGTTTTCCTCTCTCACCATGACCACCTGATAGCCCCGGCGCTCCAGCTCGTCCCGGAGCTTCAGGGAGACCTCCAGATTCAGCTCGTACTCATACTTCCCCGTGGACACGCCCCTTGCCCCGCCGGTGACTTTTGCCTTCATGGTGGAGGAGCCGGGGCCGTTGGGCTCTTTGCTGCTGTTGCCGTGACTCTGGTGGCCGGGGTCAATGCACACCAGAGGGGCAGGCGTCTCCGGCGCTTCCGTCTCCGGCTCCTCTGCAACCGGCTCCTCTGTCTCCGGCTCCTGCGCTGCCTGCTGGGCGATGGCCTGCACGGACGGCTCCTGCGCCTCGCCGTCGCCTTGCGCCGTATCCTCCGTCACGGTCTCCGTGACAATCTCTGTCACCGGCTCAGCCTCCTGCCGGGCCGGGCTGTCCTGCCCCATCTGGCCGCAGCCGGTGAGCACAAGCAGCACAAGCAGCAGGGGAAAAAATCTTTTGTATCCTCTCATGGGAGCACGCCTCCAACTCAATTTCCGTTTACCGTCTATTGTACCATTGTTTTGTCGATTTCGCAATGCGGGAAGAGGGTCAGGATAAAAAAGCTTTTTCGCAGATCTGCCGGGGGACAGGGAGGGCAGGGGCATGAGAAAAAAAGAGCATCCGCACCGGGAAAACCCTTGACACACAGCGCAGGGACTGATATAATGACCCTTGCGTTCAAAGACAGCAGGAGCCTGTGGCTCAATTGGTGGATGACCTTCCTGCCGAGAGTGCATGGAAAATCGGAATGATTTTGATCTGTGCTGTCCTCCTGTCTTTTGACGCGGAGGATTTTTTGTTTCTGTGAGGTGAATACGTTTATGGCAAATGCAAAGGTTTTGGAGTCAAAGAAGGCCGTGGTGGCCGCTCTGGAGGAGCAGCTGAAGAATGCCGCTTCCGGCGTTCTGGTGGACTATTCCGGCATCACCGTGGAGCAGGACACCGAGCTGCGTAACGAGCTGCGTAAGAACGGCGTGGCTTACAACGTGGTGAAGAACACCATGGTTCGCCGGGCGCTGGACGAGTCCGGTCTGTCTGAGCTGGACGGCGTGCTGCACGGCAACACCTCTCTTGCCACCGGTGTGGAGGATCCCATTGCCCCCATCAAGGTGCTCAGCGACTTTGCAAAGAAGATGGGCGATGACAAGTTCCACATCAAGGCCGCCTTCATGGAGGGCAAGGTGCTTTCCCAGAACGAGATCGCTCAGCTGGCAACGCTGACTTCCAAGAAGGATCTGTATGCACAGCTCGTGGGCGTGCTGCTGGCTCCCGTGGCAAATCTGGCTGCTGTTATGGATGCAATCGCAAACAAGGACAGCGAAGCCGCCGCCGAGTAATCGGCAACCCTATTTTATCTATTGAATCCATTTTAGGAGGTAAAAATCATGGCTGACATTAATGCTATTGTGGAAGAAATCAAGGCTCTGTCTCTGCTGGAGGTGAAGGAGCTGACCGACGCCCTGAAGGAGACCTTTGGCGTTGAGGCGATCGCTATGGCCGGCGGCGCCGGCGCAGGCGCTGCTGCCGCTGAGCCTGTGGAGGAGAAGACCGAGTTTGACGTGGTTCTGGCTGGCTTTGACGCCGCTGCCAAGATCAAGGTCATCAAGGTTGTCCGTGAGATCACCGGTCTGGGTCTGGCTGATGCCAAGAAGGCCGTTGAGGGCACTCCCTACACCCTGAAGGAGGCTGTCGCTAAGGACGAGGCCAACGAGATCAAGGAGAAGGTCGAGGCTGCCGGCGGTAAGGTCGAGGTTAAGTAATCTCACCCCACGAAACAATTTTGAGCCTGCTGCATTTGCAGCAGGCTCTTTTTGTGCCGTTTTTCCTCTTATTCCTTCAGCTTTGAGCGTGTCAGCCGTCCTACGATTCCGTCAGCGCTGAGGCCATGCTCCCTCTGGAACCGGCGCACCGCCTCGTCGGTGCGCCTGCCGAAGATGCCGTCAACGGCGAGATCAGCCCCGTGGCGGTTGAGCATGTCCTGTACCCAGCACACGCCCGCTCCCCGGCTGCCCAGACGCAGGTTCTCCGTGGGCTCCGGGTACTCCGTGCCGCCGGAGAGCGGGTAGATCACATCCAGATCCGTGCTGTGGCTGATGCCCGGCACCTGCCCGGCGCTGCTGTACTGCCAGCCCCACAGCGTCCCCCTGACCTGCGGGCGGTAGCGCTCCTCCGGCGGCGTGCCGAAGGGGATGGCACGGCGGCTGGGGTAGCGGGCGATCCAGTAGGGGCAGTCGATCTCCATGGGCCGGATGATGGACTGATACCACCATAGCCCGGTGTAGATGCCGAAGCGGTAGCCCGCCGCCTGAACCAGCCTTTGGGCGGCGAGGACGCTTTCACGCAGGTGCTCCCGCTCCTGCTGTAAATGCGGCTCAATGCTCTCGTCCTCCATATCCCACCAGACAAAGGTGCCCTTGGGTGCCTTGGCTCCGTCCAGCAGGCGGATGACTGCCTTTGCGGCACGCTCTGCCTGCTGCCGGGTGGCCTCGTAGGCATAGCGGTACACCCCCCAGAGGATTCCCGCCTCCGTGCAGCCCCTCCGGTTGTCGGAAAAGCGAGCGTCCGGGGTGTTGTCCCTCCGGGTGATCTTAATGACCGCATAGCCGCAGCCCGCCTCATGCACACGCTTCCAGTCAATTTTTCCGTTGTAGCTGGAAACGTCAATGCCATAAATTGCCATTTCTTTTCCCTCCTTTCTCTCCAGTATATGACCCAAAGCCTGCAAATGCAGTGCGATAGGGCAAACCCCAGGGGCGAAGGAGGAGATTTTTGGGGGAAAGTTGCCCAGTTGCGCAAATGGGCAGGTGATTGACGGATGCGGGAGAATGTGGTATAGTAGCGATTGTAAACCAAGAGAGAAATGAAGTTTACAATTACGGAGGGATTTGACATGAACCAGACGGAGACCGGGCGGGCCGGTTCCATTGGCGTGAGGGAGATGGCGCTTTGCGGCCTGTTTGCGGCACTGATGGCCATTTGCTCTTGGATTTCCATACCCACGGCGGTGCCCTTCACCCTGCAGACCTTTGGTGTGTTTGTGGCGGTGGGCGTACTGGGGGGCAGGCTGGGGACGCTGGCTGTGGCGGTGTACCTGCTCCTTGGGGCGGTGGGACTGCCGGTGTTTGCAGGCTTTACCGGAGGAATCGGCATCCTGCTGGGCAGCACCGGAGGCTATCTGCTGGGGTTCCTTGGCTCCGCCGCCGTGATGTGGTGCATGGAGCGGCTGGGCAGGGGGCGGGCATGGGTGCGTCTGGTGTCCATGGTGGCGGGACTGCTGGTGTGCTATCTCTTCGGTACGGTGTGGTTCCGGATGGTGTACACGGCGCAAAACGGCGCAGTGACGCTGGGCACGGTGCTGGGCTGGTGCGTGCTTCCCTTTGTCCCCTTTGACCTGCTGAAAATCGCCCTTGCCTTTGCGGTGACAGGGAGATTGGAGAAGAATATGGAGGCGGCAGGATGGAGGAGATAACACTGCGCCCCCACCACGGGATGTGTCTGGCCTATTATCAGGGCTACGGCTACAGCGAACGCTTCAACCAAAGGATGCAGGAGATGCTGGAGGCGGTTGGGCGGAATCCTGTTGTAAAGCTGCAGGTGGCTGCGGACTGCATCTGCGCAGAATGTCCCTCCCGGCAGGGGGAGCGCTGCGAGACGGAGGCAAAGGTGGCGGGCTATGACCGTCAGGTACTCTCGGCCTGCGGCTTGGAGGAGGGGGCGACACTGCCCTTCCTCACCTTTGCCGCACAGGTGCAGGGCGCGATTCTGTCGCCGGGGAAACGGGAGGCAGTCTGCGGCAGCTGCCAGTGGAGCTCTCTGTGCAACGGGAAGAGCCGGTGGGAGCATCTGGAGCCGTGAGAGAGCTTTGATACGGATACAGCGAAAGCATCCCCTGTCCCGATTTTCCGGGACAGGGGATCAATCTTTATTCCGGAACAGAACGAGGTTATGCCGCCTCCTCCAGCTCCTGCCTTGCCTCATACATGGTGTCTGCGGAGAACAGGAACCTTCCCTCGTTGGAAAAAACCTCTACATGACCTCTCACATACCGAAACTCCACATCCATTCCAGACACTCCTTTCAACCTGACGGTTTTCTGTTGTGCCTATTATAATACATGCGGTGTCCAATAGTCAGGACTATGAGAGTACGATTTACGGGAATGTGAGAAAAAGAAAAAGCCTGAGAGGAAGCTCTGGGCGCACTGCACAGCGGGCAGCACCAGGCTTCCTCTCAGACTGCTTCGGTATTCCGGTCTCTTACACGAAATTCAGCACCAGCACAGCCAGAACGAACACCAGACCGACCCATTTGGTCATACGGGCAAGGCGGGCATCCAGCGTGTTTGCCTTGTTCTTGCTCATATAGGTCTCGAAGGTGCCGCCAAAAGCGCCGGACAGACCGTTGCTCTTGCCGGACTGGAACAGAATTGCCACAATCAGGAAGAGAGAGGCCAGAACGACCACGATAGAGAGTACGATTTGGGCGACGGACATCTTGTTTCATCCTTTCAACATCCGCATTCCCTGCGGATTGTATTCACAGATTGTCAGTATAGCATGGAAAGATGAGAAATGCAAGCGCTTTTTCCACAGCCTTACCCATTGGGAGAGAGCAGCTCCAGCAGCCTTGCCATTTCCTGCGCCGGAAGCTGTCCGGGAGCGGAGGCGCCGTCCAGAGCGGCAAAGGTGAGGGCGGAGCCAAAGACCTCCCCGGAGATGCGGCTGAGTGCGCCAAGGGTGCCCATGCTGACGGTGACGATGGGACAGTCCGCCACGGCGGCATATTCCTGCGTCACGTCCAGCAGGGTCAGCACGTCGCCGGGGGAGCGGGGCATCACCGCTATTTTGGCAATATCCGCTCCCAGCGCCTCCATCAGCCTCAGCCGCTGCAGCAGCTCCCCAATGCCGGGGGTACACTGGAAATTGTGGTAGGAGAGGATGACCTTCACCCCGTGGGCGTGGCAGAAGTCCAGCTCCCGGCGCACAAAATCCTCCCCGGCGGACAGCTCAATGTCCACCAGATCAACCGCCCCGCCAAGGGCGGCGGTTTCGATCACGGTGGCGTAAGCGCCGGGAGACAGCTCCCTTGCCCCGCCCTCCGCCGCCCGGCGGAAGGTGGCCAGCAGGGGCAGCTCCCCCAGTGCGGAGCGAAGCTGCGCCCCGGTGCGCAGCAGCACAGCGGGGTCATCTCCCTGCTCCATGCCGTCCAGCCGCCACTCCGCCATCTGTGCCGGACTTGCGGCAAGGGCGCCGGCCTGGGCCAGAAGGCGGGAGGGGGTGGAGCCGGTGAGAGGGACGACGATTTTCGGTCTGCCTGAGCCGATGCTCAGACCCCGTACAGAGACAGCCTGCATTCTGACACCTCACATTTCCAGCAGGGGACGCACCACATCCAGCGGCATCTCCTGACCTGTCCAGTAGTGGAAGGCAATGGCTCCCTGATAGAGCACCATAGGCGCACCGTTTTGGGTGGTACAGCCCACGGATTTGGCGATTTGCAGCAGCTTCGTCTCCGCCGGGACATAGATCACGTCGGACACGGCGAGGGAGGGGCGCAGGAAGGAGGGGTCAGGGAGCCACGTCTGCCCCTCCAGCGCACCCATGCCCACATTGGTGGCGTTTGCCAGCAGCACGGACTGGGAAATCTCCCGGCGCAGCGTGTCAAGGCAGTCCGCATCATCGCAGTTCAGCTCGTAGAGATGGACGTTACAGGCGGTGTGGAAGCGCAGCTTCGCCACGAAGTCCTCCGCCTGCTGCCAGTGGCGGCTGCGGCGGTTAAACACGGAGATTTCCCCGGCACCCCGGAGGGCGGCAGTGGCGAGAATTGCCTTTGCGGCACCGCCGGTGCCCACCAGCGTCAGCTTCTCCCCGTTCAGGGGGATGCCCGCCTCCCGGATGCCCCGCAGCCAGCCCACGCCGTCGGTATTGTGACCTACAAGCCGTCCGTTTTCGTTGACGATGGTATTCACCGCCCCTGCAAGCTCGGCCTCCGGCGCAAGCTCGTCCAGATAGGGAATCACGGCGGTCTTGTTGGGCATGGAGAGGTTTGCACCCCGGATGTTCAGTGTGCGCATAGCCTCCACTGCGCCCCGCAGCCGGGACTCGTCCACGTCAAAGGCGAGATACCTGCAATTGAGCCCCAGCGCCTGAAAGGCGGCGTTGTGCATCAGGGGGGACTTGGAGTGGCGGCAGGGGTGGGCAAAAAAGGCGTACAGGGCGGTGGAGGCGTCAATGGAGCTGGAAGGGGACATGGCAACCAATCCTTTCGAATCCCAGACAAAGTCCGATGGACTTTGTCTGGGGGCTTTGCATCCATGCTGCGCGCACTCCCTACGGTCGCACACTTGCATGGATAGAGGTATGTTTGCACCGAAGTGAATTCGGCACAAACATGATTTGACTCTATTCCGCTCTGCGGGCGGAACGCTGCGAGGCTTTGCCTGCAGTGTGAGCCTTTCCGGTTTGTTCTGTCCACTATTATACCAATACCGCCGGAAAAATGCAAAAGGAATACAGCGTTTTCCTTTTGTAGCAATTTGTTATTCTTTGTTCATAGAATCCTGTTGTTTTCCCTATGGGGACAGGGTAAAATACCACCACGATTAGAAAGGAGTTGATTGCATGGACGCTTTGCGCCTTGACCGTTCCCAGATGCTGGGATACGGGGAATTGGACCGGGCGGCATATAATATGGCCATCGGCGCCCTGCTGCTGTACGGTTTTTTGGTAAACGGGGTTCTCTGCTACTTCGGGCAGAACCTGATCTATTATCTCTCCGGGGGAATGTACGGGTTTTTCCTGCTGATTTATTTCGGCTGCACCATTCTCTCGGTGGTTCTCAGCTCGTCCCCAAGCGCTGCGGTGAACTTTATCGGCTATAACCTGCTGGTGCTGCCCATTGGCGTGCTGCTGTCCATCACGGTTCCCGGCTTTTCCTTCCAGACCATCCAGTCTGCGCTGGTGGGCACGGGGGTGTTCGTGGTGCTGATGGTTGCCGCCGCCTATGCCCGGCCTGAGTTCTTCCTCTCCCTCGGCTCCACCCTGCGCACGGCGCTGATCGTCACGGTGATTGCGGAGCTGGTG
>CAJOOV010000172.1 GCA_905236265.1 uncultured Oscillospiraceae bacterium
CACCTGGTTCTCCTCCGCCCTCTGGCCCTTCTCCGCGCTGGGCTGGCCGGATGAGAACAGCGAGGACTTGAAGTTCTTCTACCCCACCAACACCCTTGTCACCGGCTATGACATCATCGGCTTCTGGGTGAGCCGGATGATCTTCTCCGGTCTAGCCTACACCGGAAAGGCGCCCTTTGACACCGTATGCGTCCACGGCATCGTGCGGGACGCTCTGGGCAGGAAGATGTCCAAGAGTCTGGGCAACGGCATTGACCCGCTGGAGGTCATCTCCCAGTACGGCGCAGATGCCCTGCGCCTGATGCTGGTCATGGGCTCCACCCCCGGCAACGACATGCGCTTCAGCGAGGAAAAGGTCACCGCCATGCGGAACTTTGCCAACAAGATCTGGAACGCCTCCCGTTTCCTGATGATGAATCTGACCATTCAGGAAAACCGGCTGCCGGAGACGCTGGAGCTGGAGGACAAGTGGATTCTCTCCCGGCTGAACAGCACCATCCGGGAGGTCACGGAGAACATGGAGCACTTCGAGATGGGCGTTGCCGCCCAGAAGATCTATGACTTCATCTGGGACAGCTATTGCGACTGGTATATCGAGCTGACCAAGTCCCGCCTCACCGGGGAGGACGAGGCCGCCAAGGTTCAGGCGCAGCAGGTGCTTTGCTATGTGCTCACCGAGACGCTGAAGCTGCTGCACCCCTTCATGCCCTTTATCACCGAGGAGATCTGGCAGGCGCTGCCCCACCAGGGGGACTTCCTGATGATGCAGAGCTGGCCGGAATACCACAGCGAATGGAGCTTTGCACAGGACGAGGCGGCCATGGAGAAGATCATGGACGTGATTAAGGCAGTGCGTGCCCGCCGTGCGGAGATGAACGTGGCTCCCAGCCGCAAGGCGGAGCTGACGGTGGTGACCTCGCTGGAAGAGGTGTTCTCCAAGGGTATCCCCTTCTTCCAGCGCCTCGCCTCCACCACGGATGTCACCATCACCCATCAGGCTCCCGCCTCTTTGGAGGGGCTGGTCAGTCTGGTGACGGCGGATGCCAAGCTGTATATTCCCCTGTCTGAGCTGGTGGATCTGGCCGCAGAGCGCAAGCGTATTGAGAAGGAGCTGGACAAAAAGCGGAAGTACCTCTCCGGCATTCTGGGCAAGCTGGCCAATGAGAAGTTCGTCTCCAAAGCCCCTGAGGCCGTGATTCAGCGGGAGCGGGACAACCAGAGCAAGACGGAAAAGGAAATTGCGCAGCTGGAGGAATCCCTCTCTGCGCTGAGCTGATACAAAATCATACGAAAAAAGACCGAAGCGTCATGCTTCGGTCTTTTCAGCTTGTCAAAAACCTCGTAGCGTTCCGCCTGACAAGGCGGAATAGAGTTTAATCATTTTTGTGCCGAATTCATTTCGGTGCAAAAAAACTGCTATCCATGCAAGTGTGCGAACGAAGTGAGTGCGCGCAGCATGGATGTAGCTTCGATGAAAATCGTTGATTTTCATCGAAACGCCGAAGCGTCATGCTTCGGTCTTTTCCTACGCCAGCCCCATCTGTTCCAGCACCTGCGCCACGCCGTCCTGCTGGCAGGGGGGCGCAATCAGGTCGGCATACTGCTTCACCTCCGGCTGGGCGTTTGCCATAGCCACGCCGATACCCGCCCCACGGATCATTTCCAGATCATTGGTGCTGTCCCCGAAGGCCACGCAGTCCGCCGGGTCCATGCCGAAATGGGCGCAGAAGGCGTTCAGCGCCCTGCCCTTATCCACACAGAGCTGGTTGACCTCCCCGCTGATGAGGGTGATGGAGTCAAAGAGGTTGTCGAACATGGTGAAGGAGTAGTAAGGGGACAGGCTCCGGCGCAGTCTGTGATAGCCCGCCTCGTCCGGGGTATAGAAGCAGATCTTGTACACCGCCTCATCCGGCAAGCGCCGGGACAGCTCCCGCACATCCAGCAGGCGGTTGGTGAACTCCACATAGGCGTCGATCTCCGGCGGGCGGCGCTCCCAGACCCGGTCAATCTGGCTGTAGTCGCAGTAGTTTCCCCGGTTCGTCTGCAGCACGCAGCAGGCACGGTTCTTTTGAAACTGCTCCATGGTATACTCCAGCAGCTCCGGGGCGATGGGGACAGAGAGCAGCAGCTCCTCCCCCACCTGCGCCGTTGCGCCGGCGTTGGTGATATAGCCGTCAAAGCCGATCTCCCCCACCGGCTGGGGAATGCTGGTGATATTCCGCCCGGTGGATAGAAAGCAGCGGTTCCCCTGCGCTCTTGCCCTGCGGATGGCGGAGATGGTGCGCTCCGTGGGCGCCTCCCCCGGCATACAAAGGGTTCCGTCAATGTCAAAAAACAGCAGCTTGCTCATCTCTCTGCACCTGTCCTCTTTCAGAAAAACACCCTGTGCCCTTCACCGCACAGGGTGTCCGTTGTCTCTTTACCGTCTGCCGCCAAAGCCGCCGCCACGGCCTCCGAAGCCGCCCCCACGGCCTGCGCCGAAGCCCCCGCCTCGAAAGCCGCCAAAGCCGCCGCCGTGACCGCCTCCAAAGCCGCCGCCTCGGAAGCCGGTTCCGGTGCGGCTGGTGTGGGACTGGTAGGGTCGGCGGTTGACGTAGTGGATATGGGGCTGCGTGTATCCCCCCGCTCCTCTCATCATCCGGTTGAACCAGAAACTCCCCGGCCTGTGCCAGGGGAAGATAGGGGCAAAAAGCACCGTGGGGCGCTCCATATAGCCGTAGGCACGATACCACCGGCGATAGCGTCTCCGCTCTGCGGAGGCGATGAGGAGATAGATCACCACTGCCACAACGATCAGCGTCAGGACAGGGGATGTCCCCCCATAGCCGGAGGAGGAGGCGGGATAGGCAGGCTCAGAGTAGCCTGCGCCGCTCTGTCCCGCCGGGGCGGCATTGGCACCAAACCACTCCGACATGCCGGAGAACAGCTTCAGCACGGCGCTGTCATAGTCGCCGTTGAAGAAGCCCTCAGAGGCGTAGGTGTCCAGCATGGTGCCGCACTCCAGCGAAGGCCAGTCCCCGCCCTCCAGAAAATAGGCATCCTGACTGCCCACATCCATCACCAGCACCAGATCAGAGGAGCCAAGCTGCCACTGCCCGGCAAGCTCCAAAGCGTATTCGTCCAGCGTCCAGCCTCTGGTATTGTCCACCGCTGCCACGGCGATGATGCTGCCATAGCTGCGGTCAAAGGCGGAATTATAGGCACGAAGGGATTCTTCCGTGCTGTCACTGAGGACATCGGCGCTGTCCAGAATCCAGTCCCCTGCGTGTACCTGCTCCACTGCCACGGGAGCCATGAACAGGCTGTAGAGCAGACACAGCGCCACAATCACCGCCGTGACAGCCACAGCCACGGGAAACCTGTTGAGATAGTTCACAGAAGATCACCTGCCCTTCCTGCAATTGACCTCTCAAGCCCCGGTATTACCCCCGCAGGCTCAACAGCTTCTGCTTCAGCTCGCCCTCGATCTTGCCCAGCTCCACCTCGGCCTCGGCACGCTTGCGGGCGCCGTCCTTCTGGATGGTAATGACCTCGTCCAGCGTGGCGATCAGCTCCTGATTGGTGTGCTGCAGGGTTTCCAGATCCACAATGGAGCGCTCCGCCTCCTTTGCGGTGGCCACGGTGCCCATGTGGAGCATCTCGGCGTTTTTCTTCAAAAGCTGGTTGGTCATATCCGTGACGGCACTCTGGGCAGCGGTGGCCTGACGGGAGCGCTCCAGCCCCAGCGCCAGCACCATCTGGCTCTTCCACAGGGGGATAGTGTTCACCAGAGAGGTCTGGATCTTTTCGATCATCAGCGTATCGTTGTTTTGCAGCAGCCGGGTCTGGGGACCCATCTGGACGGAGATCACCCGTGTCAGCTCCAAATCGTGGATTTTCTTCTCGAAACGGTTCACCTGATTGGCAAGGTCGTTATACGCCTCGGCATCCTCCTGCCGTCCGGAGGCGGCGGCACGCTCCTTCAGCTCCTTCAGCTCGCCATTGCGCACCGCTTCCAGCTTTTTCTTGCCGGCGAGGATATACATGGTCAGCTCCTTGTAGTACTGCTGGTTCAGCTCGTACATCTGATCCAGCATCGCCACGTCCTTCATCAGCTCCACCTGATGCTTTTCCAGTATTCTGGAAACCTGATCCACATTGGTCTCCGCTTTGGAATACTGCGCCTTCAGCTCGTCCAGCCTCACCTTGCCCCGTGAGAAAAAGCCCCGCTTCTTCTGCTCGCCGGGGGCGTTGTTCTTCAGCTGCACCACCAGAGAGGACAGGGTGTCCCCCACCTCTCCCAAATCCTTGGTGTTCACCTTGGCAAGGGCGTTGGACGAAAAATCAGACACATTCTTCTGGGCCGCCACGCCGTACTGCAGCACCTGCGCCGTGTCGGTGATGTCGATTTTTCCGGCAAAGTCGTCCACCACCTTGCGCTCCGCCTCGCTGAGAAGCTGCTCGTCCAGATCCACTCTGGGTGCCTCCTGCTGCTCCTGCGGGGCATCCGGGGTCAGCGTCAGGGTGGGCGCCTGGGGCGCCTGCTGGGCGGCGGCCTCTCCCATGGGGTCTAAGGTCAGGTTGATCTCGCTCATGTTCTGTTCCTCCTCTTACGTTTCCTACTCTTTTCTCTCTTATGCTTTGCCGTCCGTTCCCAGTCTGCTCCCGGTCAGTCCCTGCTGGCGGAGCATCTGTTCCAGAACGGTGATCTCTGCGGATATGTCCATATACTCGTCCTGAAACAGGGCGTCAAGCTGCCGGTCAAATGCCTTGGACACGGTGTCCAGCGACGAGCGCACCCGCTGCTTTGCGGCGGTGATGTTCTCCCCGTCTGCGCCCAGCTGATCCATGCGGTCGTACTGGTTCAGCAGCTTGATGGTGGTGGGGAGATAGTAGTCCAGAAAACGGCTGGCAGAGGCGGCCTTCCTCCGGTCAGTGAGAAGCTGGTCGAAGATCTGCCCGGTGACCTGACGAAGATGGGCAATCCGCTCGGAAATCTCCTCATCCTCGATATTGTCCCCCAGCCGCTGCAGCTCGCTCATCGCCCTGTCCCGTTCCAGCCGCAGCGCATCCCCCTGAGGGTCAGCCTCCTTCGGCTGGGGCGGAATCTCCACCTCCACCATCCGGTCAGGGAAAAACAGCCTGCCCAGCAGGAACGCCGCTGCGGAGGCAAGTGCCGTGCCCACATATGCCCCCGGCGTGTTCACCCGCAGGGCAAAGACCGCAAAAATCCACACCAGTGCGATGAGATACACGGGCATGACCGCCCGTTCCCGTCTCTTCTCCGTCATGGGCTCCCCTCCTGTCTCCGGCGGTTTGTCTCATTATAGCCTTCCCGGAATATGCCGTCAAGAACCGCCGTTTTCTTTCCCCTGCCGGGAGGCATCATACAGCGTGAGCAGTTCCTCGGCGCTGCCTCTGAGCCGCTGGATCTGGGCTCGCAGCTCATCGGCGCTGCCCTGCTCCGCCCGCTCCGGCCTGCAGCGGTGGAGCAGGCGCTCCAGATTGGCCAGATCGCCCTTGATCTCGCTGCGCTTTGTGCGGCTCAAATCGTTCCCACACACCCGCAGCGCCTGCTTCGTGCGGTTTGCCAGCTCCTCCCCCTGATTGCGCAGCTCCAGCACCTCCCGGCGCAGACCGTCCGTGTGCTCGTACTGCTCTGCGTCCCGGATGACCTGCTGGATCTCCTCCTCGCTGAGGTTGGAGCTGGAGGAGATGGTGATGCCCTGCGCCCGTCCTGTGTCAAGGTCTCTGGCGCTCACCTTCAGAATGCCGTTGGTGTCCAAATCAAAGGTCACTTCAATCTGGGGAATGCCCCGCAGGGCGCGCTTGATGCCGGTGAGCTTGAATTTTCCGATGGTCTTGTTGTCCCGAGCCATGGGGCGCTCCCCCTGCAGGACGTGGATTTCCACATTGGTCTGGAAATTGGCGGCGGTGGTAAAAATCTGGGAATAGCGCACCGGGAGGGTGGAATTGCGGGTAATCAGCCTTGTCGCCACCCCGCCCACCGTCTCGATGGACAGGGAAAGGGGGGTCACATCCAGCAGGAGAATCTCCCCCCCGGCGGCGTTGGGGGAGATACCGCTCTCCGAATGACCCAGCGTCGCCCCCTGAATGGCGGCGCCCAGCGCCACGCACTCGTCCGGGTTCAGTCCCTTGCTGGGCTGCATCCCCACCAGAGAGCGGACATGCTCCTGTACCGCAGGGATACGGGTGGAGCCACCCACCAGCAGCACCTTGCTCAGCTCTCCCACCCTCAGCCCTGCGTCGTTCAGCGCAGTTTTGACGGGCAGGGTGGTGCGCTCCACCAGATCACGGGTGAGCTGTTCAAACAGGCTCCGGGTCACCGTCAGCTCCAGATGCAGCGGTCCTGACCGGTTCTGTGCCAGAAAGGGCAGGTTTACCACGGTGGAGGTGGAGGCAGACAGCTCGCACTTGGCCTTCTCCGCCGCCTCCCGTATGCGCTGCATGGCGGCGGGGTCCTTTGCGGCGTTGTATTTCGTCTGCTGTTTGAACTCACTCACCAGATAGTTGCAAAGCCGCTGGTCAAAGTCGTCGCCCCCCAGATGGTTGTCCCCGCAGGTGGCAAGCACTTCGATCACGCCCTCCCCGATCTCGATGATGGACACGTCAAAGGTGCCCCCGCCCAGATCATAGACCATAATCTTCTGGCTCTCGGCGTGATCCAGCCCATAGGCAAGGGCGGCGGCGGTGGGTTCGTTGATGATACGGCGGACATTCAGCCCTGCCATGCGCCCGGCATCCTTGGTGGCCTGACGCTGTACGTCGTTGAAATAGGCGGGGACGGTAATCACAGCATCTGTGACCTCCTCCCCCAGATAAGCCTCGGCATCCTCCTTCAGCTTGCGCAGGATCATGGCGCTGATCTCCTGAGGCGATCTGCGCTTTCCGCCCACCTCCGGGCGGTTCTCCGTGCCCATCAGTCTTTTGATGGAGGAGATGGTGCCGGAGGCGTTGGTAATCGCCTGACGCTTGGCATACTCCCCCACCAGCCGCTGGCCGTCTTTGGAAAAGGCGACAATGCTGGGCGTGGTGCGGCTGCCCTGCGCATTGGGAATAATGACAGGTTTTCCCCCTTCCACCACAGCCACGCAGCTATTGGTGGTACCAAGATCAATTCCGATCATTGCACTCATGGTAATTCCCTTCCCTGTTCCTGTATGCCCCGTTTCCTCTGCCCTCCGGGGCGGGGTGCGTCCTTCCGGTCATCCCATTTTCGTCACTATATCAGACGGAAATGAAGTTTTTATGAATACAGCGTAAAATGTTTCGCCGCACAAGAA
>CAJOOV010000173.1 GCA_905236265.1 uncultured Oscillospiraceae bacterium
CGCCGCCCCGGCGCTGCTGCGTGCCTGCGACGCTCTTGGCGTGTACGTCATGGACGAGTTTTCCGACATGTGGCGCAGAGCCAAGAACGATTTGGACTATGCGCTGGACTTTGACAAGTGGTGGGAGAGCGACGTGAAGCTCATGGTCAAAAAGGACTTCAACCATCCCAGCGTGGTGCTCTACTCCGTGGGCAATGAGATTCCTGAGATCGGCACCGACGCAGGCAGCGAGACCTGCGCTGAAATTGCCAGCCTGATAAAATCTCTCGACCCCACCCGCTTCACCACCGCAGGCATCAACGGCGTGTTTGCCGCCGGTGACCAGATGGGGCGGATTCTGGCAGATCTGTCCAGAGATATGCGCTCGGCCGGTGAAATTGACGGCAACGTCAACGACTTTATGACGGTCATGGACACGAAAATGGATCAGATCGTGGTGCATGATGCCATCTCTGAGCGTTTGGAGAAGGCCTGCGCATGGCTGGATGTGGCAGGCTATAACTACATGGCTGCCCGGTATGAGCCGGATTCGGTGCATTACCCCAACCGTGTCATGGTGGGCTCCGAGACCTATCCCCCTGACATCGCCCGCAACTGGGCGCTGGTGGAGAAGCTGCCTAGTGTCATCGGAGACTTCACATGGACCGGCTGGGACTACATCGGTGAGGCCGGCGTTGGCATCCCCGCCTATGCCTTCGGCGAGGGCGGCTTCGGTGCCCAGTTCCCCTGCCAGCTGGCCTACTGCGGCGACCTTGACCTGACCGGCTTCCGCCGCCCCCTGTCCTACTACCGGGAGATCGTCTTCGGCCTGCGAAAGACACCCTATATCGCCGTGCAGAACCCCGCTCACTATGGACAGACCCTGATTAAGACCCCGTGGGTCATGAGCGACGCCAAAGCCGCATGGGACTGCGCAGGTTTCGAGGGCAAGCCCATTGTGGTGGAGGTCTATGCCCCCGGAGACGAGGCGGAGCTGTTTGTCAACGGTGAGCGTCTGGGCAGAAAGCCGCTGGAGCAATGCCGTGCCCTGTTCGAGACGGTTTATGCTCCCGGTCAGGTGCGGGCAGTTGCCTATGAAAACGGCGTGGCGCTGGGTGAATTTGCCCTGAACAGCCCGGCCGGGGAGACCGGACTGACGCTGGAATGCGAGTACATGGGAACGGAGCTGATTTTCCTGAACGCCTGTCTGACGGATGAGAGCGGCACCGTCGTCACCTGCGCCGACGAGCTGCTCAGCGCTCAGGTGAAGGGCGGCACGCTGCTGGGCTTTGGCAGCGGCGACCCCAAGCCCCTTCTGAACTACAACGAGGGCAGGAGCCGCACCTGGAACGGCCGGGCACAGCTGATTGTGAAAAAGACGGACAGCCAGCCTGTTGAGATTACAATTCACTCCGAGTCTGGTAAAACTGCACAAATTTCGGTGGGATAAATTGGCAGGTCAATCTGAAAAAATGTCGGGTAAATCATAATGAAGTGCATTTTCTCAAAAGAAGTTTTGGACTAAACTTGAGGGTGCAATGAAGGTCTACCCCAACAAATGAAGAGAAAAGGAGATTGTTTTATGGACGAAAACACTGCTGTCAAGGCTCCGTCCAAGGACGAGGGCAAGGTAAGCAAAGCCTTTACCTGGTTCCATGCCACCTCTGTCAACGGCGGCGCTATGGCGATTGCCGCTACCATCGCAAGCTACTTCTCCCTGTACGCACAGGAGACCATCGGTATCACCGCCGCCCAGCTGGCAGTCATCCTGCTGATCTGCAATATCTGGGATGCCATCAACGACCCGCTGATGGGCGTGCTCTGTGAGTCCACCAACCCCCGCTGGGGCAAGTACCGCACCTGGTTCATCTTCACACCCATCGTGCTGATGGTGGACATGTGGTTCCTGTTCTCCAACCCCAGCTTTATTCAGGCAAGCCCCATGGCCAAGTGCGTGTGGACCTGCGCATGGTACATGGTCTACGGCATGGTCGTGACCGCCTACACCATGCCTCAGATGGCGATTCTCCCTGCCATGACCCTGAGCGACGATGTGCGTAACGACGTGCTCACCAAGGGTGCCGGCGTGTGCGCTCTGATGTTCACCATCGCATCCACCTTCTCCACCCAGCTGGTGCAGTTCTTCGGCAGCTATCGTACCCTGATGGTGTTCTACTCCGTCTTTGCCGTCATCTCCTTCTGGGGTCTGTACAAGACCTCGGAGGAAAAGTATATGATGAAGGGCGAGAGCGGCGGTCTGAAGCAGCTGGTCTATGTGTTCCGCCACAAGACCGTCTGGCCCGTCCTGCTGGTCTGGGTCTGCGCTTCCGTCTCCTATGGCTTTATGTTCACCTCCTCCGTGTACTATGCACAGTACATCTGGGCTCCTCTGCGTGTAGACTTCGCCACCATGGACGAGGCTGCCATCGGCGATACCATTCGCGGCACCATCTCCACCTACATGGGCTTCATCTCCATGGGCGCTCTGTTCTCCATGATGGTGCTCATGCCCATCTTCATCAAGTTCTTCAAGTCCGGCTGGAAGACCATGCTCTGGTCCCAGATTCTCACTGTGGCCTTCTATCTGATCCTGTTCTTCACCGGACGCATGAACTTCATGTACTGCTGTGTCATGAGCTTCCTTGCCACGCTGGTGGGCGCTATGGTGAACGCCGTGGTGAACATCCTGGTGAACGACACCATCGACTATATCCTGCTCAAGGAGGGCAAGCAGCTCAACGCCGTGGTCTCCGCCGTCAAGGGCTTTGCCCAGAAGTGCGGCAACACGCTGGTCAACTCCGGTATGCTGGCCATTCTGGCTCTTGCCAAGTTTGACGCCCAGCTGGGCCCCTTTGGCCAGCCTGAGTCCGCTGTTGAGGCCACCAATATGGTGCGCTTCCTGATTCCTGCTATTGTCTCCGGCATCATCATTATTGTGATGATCTTCTACCCCATCCGCAAATACTTCCCTGAGATTGCTGAGATGAAGGCAAAGATGGCTGCTGAGCACAACCAGTAATCCCTATAACCAACGCCCCACGCTGAAACGGTGTGGGGCGTTGCTACAAAACCAAGAAATGAGGATGGATATGAGCAAGTATTACTGCAATCCCATGAATCTTCCTTACAGATACAATTTCCAGAAGCCCAATATGCCCGGTCTGGGAGAGGCAAAGCTGAGTGTTTACCGGGAGGCGGCAGACCCCACGCTGGAATATTTTAAGGGCAGATATTACCTGTTCCCCTCCATGACACGGGGGTTCTATGTCTCTGACGACATGGTGAGCTGGGAATACCACGAGCTGAAGGCGCCTATTCCTGTCTTTGACTACGCCCCGGATGTGCGTGCGGTGGGCGAGTATCTCTATTTCTGCGCCTCAAAGCGAAGTGAGCCTTGTAATTTCTACCGTACAAAAGACCCCATCCATGAGTCCTTTGAGGAGATCAGGGGAACCTTTGCCTTCTGGGATCCGGATCTCTTCCGGGACGACGACGGGCGGCTGTACCTGTACTGGGGCTGCTCCAACGTGACCCCCATCTGGGGTGTGGAGCTGGACCCGGAGACCATGCAGCCTCTGGGTGAAAAGGTCGTCATGTTCCGCATGGACAACAAGAGCCGTGGCTATGAGCGGGTGGGTATGGATCACGTCAGCCCCAAGGCGGGCATTGATATCGAAGCTGCCACTGAGGAGATGTTCCAGAATCTGATGAAGATGCCTGCCGAACTGCGGGAGAAAGAGGGACTCACCACCGAGGAGGCTGTGCGCACGTTGGCCCGCGGCTTTGCCGGGGATGACCCCTACATTGAAGGCGCATACATGACCAAGCACAACGGGAAGTATTATCTCCAGTATGCCTTCCCGGAGACCCAGAGCAATGTCTATGGCGACGGCGTTCTGGTGGCCGACCATCCCCTGGGTCCCTTCACGATTGCAAAGAATAACCCCTTCTCCTATAAGCCCGGCGGCTTTATCAACGGCGCAGGCCACGGCTCCACCATTGCAGACAGGAACGGCAATTACTGGCACACAGCGTCCATGTCCATCTCCATCAACAACGACATGGAGCGCCGCCTCGGCCTGTGGAAGGCGGGCTTTGACGCAGACGGCGAGCTGTACTGCGACCAGCGCTACGGCGACTGGCCCATTGACGCCGATGCCGCTCCCTTCGCAAAGCCGGACTTCATGCTGCTGTCCTATGGAAAGCCTGTGACAGTCTCCTCCGGTACGGGCGCAGAGAAGGTCACCAACGAAAATGTCAGAGATTGGTGGCGGGCAGATACCGCTGAAAACGAGTGGTGTCAGGTGGATCTGGGCGGCGTGAAGGATGTCCGGGCCATTCAGATCAATTTTGCCGACGAGGGCATTGACGCAGACATCCCGGAGGGCGCCGACCGTCTTGTCGCCCACGAGATCCGCTACATCGATTTGGAACACCGAGTGACCCGCTGGACGCTGGAGGGCTCTGTGGACGGCGAGCACTGGTTCATGGTGGAGGACAAAAGTCAGGCGGATACCAATCTGGGCAATGACTTCCTCCTGTTTGAAAACGGCGTACAGGCACGCTGCTTAAAGCTCACCGTGCTGGAGGTTCCCTTCCATCAGAAGGTGGCAGTATCCGGCCTGCGGGTATTCGGTCACGGACAGGGGGCGCTGCCCAAGGCTGCCGTCAAGGTCAGCGCCAAACGGGTCAGCGATCTGGATATGCTGGTCAGCTGGAGCCATGATGACGCAGTGGGTCACAACATCCTCTGGGGCTATGCCCCGGATAAGCTGTATCACAGCTATATGGTGCTGGGGGCTGACAGGAAGAAGATCGGCGCTCTGATGAAGGGAGAGCCGGTCTATGTCCGGGTAGATACCTTTAACGAAAACGGCATTACAGAGGGCGAGACCTTCGCCCTGTAACAGAACGAGGGGCACACATGAAACTATCAGAGCATTGGGTCACCGGCGAAAGCAAAACACCCTTCTATCTCCGGCGGCGCTTCACCCTGGGGGCAAAGCCGGTACGGGGAGAGCTGCAGGCCTGCGGGCTGGGACAGTATAACCCGTGGCTGAACGGTCAGCGGGTGGGCGACCATTTTCTGGATCCTGCGTGGACAGACTATGACAAGCTGGTGCTGTATAACCGCTTTGACGTGACCGAACAGCTCCACGCCGGAGAGAATGCCCTTGTGCTGGAGGTGGGCAACGGCTGGTATCTCTGGGACGACTCCTTTGGCTACGGGTTTCATTTCCCGCCCTTTATGCCCCCCAATCCCAATCCCTACCACCCCTACGGGGACAGCTTAGTGGCCAGCTTTGTGCTTCAGGTGGACTACGCCGACGGCTCCCAAGAGACCATCTGCTCTGACGAGAGGTGCAAAACCCAGCCCCACGGCGTAAAGCACTCCAACGTCTATGGCTCGGAGCTGATTCGGGGCGCTGCGCTGCAAACCGGCTGTTCCCTCCCGGACTTTGACGACAGGGACTGGGGCTTCGCCTCTGCCGCCAAGCCCGGTCAGGTGCCCAAGGGACGGTTGGAGGAGGCCAAGCTGCCCCCCGTGCGTGCCATTGCCCGATATGAGGCATCCGGACTGGGAACAGTTCATGGCAGGCGCATCTACGATTTGGGACAGAATATCTCCGGCGTGCTGTATGCTCAAGTGCGGGGCAAGGCAGGTACAACGGTGCGCTTCTATCCTGCGGAGAAGCTGGACGGCGAAGGCGACGCAGATCAGATGGCAAAGAACTGGATGCCCATTGACAATGTGATCTCCTATGAGATTGGGGCGGACAACCGGGTGGAGGAGGTCTCCCAAACCTTCACCTACTTTGGGGGACGCTATTTTGCGGTGGAGGGGGATGCCGAGGTGATTTCCCTGTCCGCACAGGCCATCAGCAGCGCATGGAAGCGCTCCGGCAGCTTTACCTGCGACGATGAGCGCTACAACCGTATCTATGACATGGTGGAGAAAACCGTGGAGGCCAACCTGCTGGGGGTACACACCGACTGCCCTACCATTGAGCGCTTTGCGTGGCAGGAGCCGAACCACCTGATGGCACCCTCCATCTTTTTCATGAAGGACAGCAAGGCTCTGTGGGAGAAGTTCCTGCAGGATCTCCGCCTTGCTCAGCACGGGCCGGACGACCGTTTCCGGGATATGGACGGCAGGCTGTTTGCCCCCGGAGACGGGCTGGTGCCCTCTCAGGCACCCTGCTACATTCCCAATGTGCTGCCCGTGCCGGGGATGGGGAGCTTTTACGACATTATCCCGTGGGGGAGCACCTGCATTCTCGGCACCTATTGGCACTACCTCTTCTATGGAGATGCCTGCGTCGTGAGGGACAACTACGAGACAGGGCTTCGGTATCTGAACTATTTAAAGACAAAGCTGAACGCAGACGGTTTCCTGAACCACGGTCTTGGCGACTGGGGCAATCCGGAAAACCGGCTTGCAAGGGAGAATGTGGAGACAGCCTTCCTCTACGCTGACGCAGTGGTGCTGGAGGGCTTTGCCAGACTGCTGTGCCGTGAGGCAGAGGCCGGAGAGCTGCACCGCTTCGGGGAGCAGGTCAGAGACAACTATAACAAAAAGCTCCTCAGGTATCATGAGGAGCTTGGAATCTGGTGCTATCAGGTTTGGGGGGAGGATGGCCGCATCACCCAGACCACGCAGGCGCTGCCCCTGTTCTGGGGCATGGTGCCCCAAGAGCATGAGGCGGACGTGGCTCGTGCTCTCCGGTTTGCGCTGGAGGAAAAGCAGGCGCTGATTGCCGGGGAGATCGGGCTGCCCTATGTGATTCAGTCCGCCCGGCGCTTTGGCATGAACGACCTGATTGCCCGCATGATTACCCGGCCGGAGCACCCGTCCTACTACGCCTTTGTGCTGGACGGGGAGACGACGCTGGGCGAATACTGGGAGCGCAACCCCAGAAGCCATTGTCACGATATGATGGGTCATATCATCGAATGGTATTACAACGCTCTGGCGGGCATTCAGGTTCTGGAGCCCGGCTTTGTCCGGGTGCGGATTGCGCCGTGGATGCCGGAGGGGATGAACCGCTTCCGGTGCAGCTATGAGACGCCCCATGGTACAATCACCGTTTCCGGCCAGCGGACGGGAACGGAAGTCCGCTTTGATGCCCGGATTCCGGCAGGCATTTCCTGTGAGGCAGCCCACGGAGTCACAGTTACTTCATCTCAAAGGGAATGAAGCGTTCAGCGTCCTCTGCGTGGCGCCGGCGGTACTCCTGAGGGGCGCAGTCAAAGGCGCTGCGGAAGGTTCGGGAGAAGTGATCCGCAGAGTGGTAGCCAACAATCTCAGCAATTTTGCCCACAGGCAGTTCCGTGCGCAGCAGGTATTCTGCCGCCCGTGTCATACGGATCTGCTTGAGCAGATTGGTAAAGCTGACGCCGGTGTTCTGCTTAATGAGGGTACACAGGTGGGGCTTGCTGTAATGGAACTCCTCTGCCAGCTGTGCAAGGGTGAGATCACGATAGTGGTAGCGGATATATTGCAGCACCAGATAAAAGTTGGAGCTCATCTGGTAGTGGTAATACCGGGGCGAGGTATCTGCCGTGCGCAGGAATGCGGCAAAGAGCAGGTTGACATAGCTGATGCAGCAGCTATTGGAATAGCTGTCTGATTTATAGCATTCCAGCATGGCGTTTTGTGCCATCATTCGTACCTCCAGAAGCCGGTCGGACTGGAAAATCAGATAGTTCGGCTCCCGGTCGCCCTGCAGGATGGTACGAAAGAACAATGCAAGGGCATCCTCCCGGCTGAGCAGGGAGAAGAACGTGGTTTCAAAGGTGCTGCGGCGCAGCATGAAACAGTACACGGTGCTCTCACCCGTGATTTCAATGTCATGATTGGAGTCCGGGGCAATAAAGCAGAGGGTGCCTGCCTCCAGCTCCTGCACCTCGTCCTCAAAGTGCAGTCTGCATCTTCCCTCCACCACGCAGTCCACCTCCACATAGTCATGGCGGTGGAGGTAGGGGCGGGTATAGCGCGGGTGCCGGATGACAAACACATCCCGCATGGCGGGAATGACGCTGCCCTCGTAGACACATTCTGACAGAGAAGTGCTCACACCCGGCGTAATGGAAAAGCTGATCTCATCCACCAGCGCTTCAAATTGGGCGTTGCCGTCGTTGCTGACCAGCTGAAAGGGGCGCATACGTTGAATCGGCTTCTCGCTCAGCTTACCCTGTACATACATGGCGTGAATCACTTCGGGAAACTGAAGACCCGCTCCATGCTCCCGATAATAGCTTCGCAGCTCGGACTGCAGTATACCGAAGGTTGTGTAGTAAGGCACAAAGACACCTCCTTGCTATGATAAAACTTTAGTAAATCTCATTATAGCAAAAAACGCAAAACAATACAAGAAGGGAATGATTCAATCTCATGAGGATTACTCAAATCAAACTCAACGGCGTGGGGGAGCCAATGGGCTTTCACATGGACAATGTCAGCGTGTCCTTTCAGGTGGAGGAGACCGGCAGCAAACGGTTCAAAAACGCCGGTATCCGGATTTCATGCGCAGACGCTCCCCAAATCGTCCTCGCACACCGGGAGGGAGAGACCCTGGACTTTACCGGGGAGCACTTCTCCCTGCCCTTGTCACCCCGTACCCGTTATGTGGTTCATATTTCCGTGGAAGGGGACGCCGGAGACAGCGCCAGCGCCGAGAGCTGGTTTGAAACCGGCAAGCGGGACGAGCCATGGCAAGCGGATTGGATTACTCCCGAAGCAGGGGATGCGTGCCATCCCTATCTGAAGAAAACCGTGACGGTGCGTTCCGGGCTGGTGAAGGCAAGGCTGTACGCCACCGGTGTGGGTATGTTTGAAGCCTATATCAACGGCGAAAAGCTGGGTGAAGAGTATCTCAAGCCTGGCGTGACCAACTATGAGCGGCGGATTCAGGTAATTACCTTCCCGGTGGAGCACCTGAACGAGGGTGAAAATGAGCTGGGATTCCTGCTGGGCAACGGCTGGTACATGGGCACCTTCGGTCTGGAGAATACAGATCATAACTACGGCGAGCGCATGGCGGTGATCGGCGAGCTGCACTTGACGTATGAGGACGGCACCACCGAGGTGGTCTGTACAGACGGCAGCTTTGTCTACCGGGCGTCAGAGATGATCCAGTCCGGCATCTATTTTGGTGAGACCATAGACCGCACCGCAGCAGACGCAGGCTGGAAGAGCGTGGAGGTTCTGGCTGACCCCGCCGCTGAACCGGGTACAAAGAATCTGGTCAAAGAGCATCTGCAGGATCGCCTCAGCCTGCCTGTGGTGGTCAAGGAGACCCTGTCGGTAAAGGAGATCATCCACACCCCCGCCGGGGAGACCGTGCTGGACTTCGGCCAGAACTTTGCCGGTTTCCCGGAGTTTGACGCAGATGTTCCGGCAGGCACCAAAATCGTGCTGGACTTCGGTGAAATCCTCCAGCAGGGCAATTTCTACCGCGGCAACTACCGGGAGGCCAACTCCCAGCTGGTCTATGTCTCCGACGGTTGCAGGGAGACCGTGCGCCCCCACTTCACCTTCTTCGGCTTCCGCTATGTGAGAGTGACAGGCTGGGTCGGTGAACTCACGAAAGAGATGTTCCGGGGCTGTGTGCTTTACTCGGATATGGATCGTGCAGGGTACATCCATACCGGCAATGCGAAAATCGACCGGCTGTATGAAAACACTGTTTGGGGGCTGAAATCCAACTTTCTGGATATGCCCACCGACTGCCCCCAGCGCAATGAGCGTCTGGGCTGGACGGGTGACGCACAGATTTTTGCCCCCACTGCCAGCTACCACATGGATACCAAGGCGTTCTTCCATAAATTTGAGCAGGATCTGATGGATGAGCAGGCCTTCCTGAACGGCGCTGTTCCCAACTATGTGCCTAACATCGGGCACAAGGCGGATGCCACCAGCGCATGGGGCGACATCGCCACCTTCCTGCCTATGACCCTTTGGAAATACTACGGCGACCGGGAGGAGCTGGCGTTTGCCTATCCCATGATGAAGGGCTGGGTGGACTACATGGATCGTCTGGATACCCAGCGGAGGTACACCTTCCAGCCGGGGTTCCAGTTCGGCGACTGGCTGGGGCTGGACGGCGTCAGCGAGACCAGCTTCAAAGGCGGCACTGACGACGACTATCTGGGCGCAGTTTACTACTATCAGTCCGCCAGACTCACCGCTGAGGCGGCAGAGATTCTGGGCAAGGCGGAGGATGCGGCTCACTACAGGGAGCTGACCGGGCAGATCAAAAAGGCCATTCTCAACGAATATTTCACCCCCAACGGCCGCTTCGCCATGGATACGCAGGCATCCTATGTGGTAGCGTTGAAGTTTGGTCTCTGGATTGACCGAAAGCGGCTGATTGCCCAGTTTCAGGAGCGGCTGAAAAAGGACGGTTACAACATCCGCTGCGGCTTTGTGGGTGCGCCCATGCTCTGTACTGTGCTGGGTGAGTGCGGACTCTATGACCTGGCCTATGACTTCCTGCTCAAGGAGAGCTTCCCTAGCTGGCTCTACTGTGTCAATCTGGGCGCTACCACCGTGTGGGAGCGCTGGAACTCCGTCGGAGCGGACGGCACCATTTCCGATACGGGCATGAACTCCCTGAACCATTATTCCTATGGCTCCGTGATGGAGTTCGTTTACGGCTATGCCGCAGGCATCCGTCCGGCGGAGCCGGGATTCAAGCGGGCGATTATCGCACCCCATCCGGATTACCGCCTGCCCCATCTGGAGTGTGCCTTCCGGTCTGC
>CAJOOV010000174.1 GCA_905236265.1 uncultured Oscillospiraceae bacterium
AACGTGCCGGTGGCACGTTTCAGGGCGAGTGGGATAAAATGCCGTAGGCACTCCTCTGCAAAAGGCTGTCACGAAGCTGACTGGGGGAGTCCCCCCCTACCTGCGCCGGGGGAGTCCCTGCAGCGCCTCCAAAAGGTCGTTTAAATCCTCATTGCCGTAGTATTCCAGCTCCAGCCTGCCCTTTTTCTTCCCGGTGACGATTTTCACCCGTCTGCCAAGGGTGTCCCCCAGCTCCTTTGCCGCCACGGCGGCATAGTCCACCTGGGACAAGGGGGCGGGGCTTTCCTCCGGCTGCGCCTGCCTGCGGTTGAGCTGGCGCACCAGCTCCTCCGTTTGACGGACAGAGAGCTGCCGCTGGGCCACACGGTCGGCAACTGCCTTCCGGTCGGCGGCGTTTTCCAGCCCCAGAATTGCCCTTGCGTGGCCTGCGGAGATAATCTCCGCCTCCACATACTGGGCAAGCTCCTGATCCAGTCCCAGCAGGCGCAGGGCGTTTGCCACGGCGGGGCGGGACTTACCCACCTGCCGGGACACCTCCTCCTGCGTCAGGCCGAACTCCTGCATCAGACTGCGAAAGCCCCTCGCCTCCTCCATGGGGTTCAAATCCTCCCGCTGAAGGTTCTCAATCAGGGCAAGCTCCATGGCCTTCCGGTCATCCGCCTCCAGCACTACGGCGGGAATCTCTTCCAGACCCGCCTCCCTTGCCGCCCGCCAGCGGCGTTCGCCGGAGATGATTTCATAGTATCCGCTGGACAGCCGCCGGACATTGATGGGCTGAATCACTCCGTGGAGCCGGATGGACTCCGACAGCTCGTTCAGCGCCTCGTCATTGAACTGCTTTCGGGGCTGTTCCTTGTTGGGGCGTACCTTTTCCATGGGCAGGGTGGAAAGACCCTCAGCCTCGGTCTGAGTCACGGCGTCACCCAGCAGTGCGCCAAGACCCCGCCCCAGTCCTGAGCCGTTGTTTCTTCTTGCCATTTCTTCCGGCACCTCAACTTCTTTCATTCGTTGCGTTCCAGAAACTCCCCTGCCAGCTTCTCGTAGGCCAGAGCGCCGGAGGAGTACCGGTCATATCCCAGCACCGGTAGCCCGTGGCTGGGAGCTTCTGAAAGGCGTACATTTCTGGGAATCACAGTGGCGTAGACCTGACCGGGGAAGTGGCGCTTGACCTCCTCTGCCACCTGCAGGGAAAGGTTTGTCCTCCCGTCGAACATGGTGAGCAGGACACCCTCTAGGGCGATGCTCCTGTTCAGCTTCCGCTTTACGATGCGGATGGTGGAGAGCAGGTCGCTCAGTCCCTCCAGTGCGTAATACTCACACTGCACCGGAACCAGCACCGTATGTCCGGCGCACAGTCCGTTCAGGGTCAGCAGCTCCAGCGACGGCGGGCAGTCGATGAGAATATAGTCATAGTCCCCGTCCAGCCCTTCCAGAGCGTCCCGGAGGAGCATCTCCCGGTTGTCCATGCCGATGAGCTCCACGCCTGCTCCTGCCAGCGCCTTATTGCTGGGCAGCACGTCCCCCCACTTGGTCTTGACCACTGCCTGATGTACGTCCGCCCCGTCCATCACTACGTCATAGATATTGGGGGAGGCGGTGGTCTTGTCCACGCCGAAGCCGGAGGTGGCGTTTGCCTGCGGGTCGAAGTCGCACAGCAGCACCCGTTTTCCCTTCATAGTCAGGGCGGCGGAGAGGTTCACCGCTGTGGTGGTCTTGCCCACGCCTCCCTTTTGATTCGCAATGACAATCCGTTTTGCCACGGTTTCACCTTTTCTCTTTCCGTTTCTGTTCTTTGGCTCGTGATTGCTCACTACGGAATATTATAGACCTCTCACCTGTGTTTTGCAATTGTTTTATAGAGGGGCGCTCCTCTTTTTTGTTTCACGTGAAACAATTTGACCTGCCGCTCCCCTAATGTTTCACGTGAAACATTTTCAGCCCGTCAAACGCTGATTGTTTCACGGGAAACAGTCCCCCCTCTGGGAATGCGGATGCACAGCTCGATCTCTCCCTCCCTGTCCGTGCGCTGGCACACTACGGGGATACCGGAGCGCTTCATCACCTCCAGTCCCCGGTCAAGGGTGTTGAGAAACAGGCGCACATCCCGCACCAGAATCACCGGCTTGCGTCTGGGCGGGGCAGGGGGAGGCTCCGCCGGGGCGGGGAGAAGCAGCCGCTCCACCAGCTCCTCTGTCTTGGACACGGTGAGGTGAAAGGCAATGATCTGCTCCAGCGCCGCCGGGCGCTGACCCTCCGGCAGGCGCAGCAGCGCCCGCCCGTGGCGCTCTGTCAGGCCGTTGCTGCGCAGCGCCTCCAAAATGGAGGGGGAGAGCTTTAACAGCCGCAGCTTGTTCGCCACGGCGGACTGGCTCTTGCCCAGCTTCTTCGCCGCCTGCTCCTGAGAGAGGCGGTAGGTGGTGGTGAGCTGTTCCAGCGCCAGCGCCTCCTCCACAAAATCCAGATCCCGGCGCTGGATATTCTCAATCAGGGACAGCAGGGAGGATTCCAGCTCGTCCACCCGGATGAGGATACAGGGCACGGTGTCCAGATGGAGCAGCTTTGCCGCCCGGAGCCGCCGCTCCCCGGAGACCAGCTCAAAGCTGCGGTCGCTGAGGCGGCGGACGGTGAGGGGCTGCAGGATCCCATGCTCCCGGATGGAGTCGGACAGCTCCTCCAGACCCTCCCGTGAAAAGGAGGTGCGGGGCTGGTTGGGGTTGGGGCGAATCTCCCACACCGGGAGATAGAGCACCCTCTGGGTGTCCAAAGGCGTGCGGATGCGAGGCAGTGTCATTTCCCATCAGATTCCTTTCCCTTTAGCGTTGATGAAGAAAGGATAGCAATTTCCCGCTACAAAGTAAGGAAAACCCCGTCGAGGTAAATAGTGATATTATTCGGAGGTTTTGCCGGGAAATCGGAACATATATAGGAAAATCACCCCTTCTGATGGGAAGGGGTGACACGTTGGGGTTTCTCTGTGAAATTGCCGCAGGCTCAGGAAGGGTGCGCAATGGGGCGGTTATCTGCCATATCGGGCACGTTTCTGTTGACGGATGTCCTCCCCGTAGAAGAACAGGGGGGTATAGTCCCCGCTGAGCCGGGAGGCGATCTGGGGGGCATACCGGGCGGAGATATCGTTCAAGGACAGGTTAGAGGAAATCACCGTCTTGCGCTGGTTCAGCAGGCGGGTGTTCACAAGCTGGTAGAGGGACGCCTGCACCATGGGGGAGTTCATCTCGCTGCCCAGATCGTCCAGTATCATCAAATCACAGGTGAGGTAGCGGTTTACGTCTGCCGCCGCCTCTGCATCCCGGCTGAACTTGTCCGCCTCAAACCGGGAGAACACATTCACGGCGCTGTCATAGACCACGCTGTAGCCCTTCTCGCTCACCACCCGTGCAATGGCGGCGGAGAGAAAGGTCTTGCCCAGTCCCGGCGCACCGGTGAGGAACAGGTTTTCCATCCGTCCCCGGCCAAACTTGTCCGCAAAGGCATAGCACACGTCCAGCACCAGCTCCATCTGCCGCCGGGGGGAGGTGCTGATGGTGGCATCATAGAGCTGGGAGTAGTAGGAGAGGTCGAAGGTGTCAAAGGACTGGTCGCCCAGATTCAGCATGGAGGACAAAGCCTTAATCTGCTCCCGTGCGCAGCGCTGGCGCAGGCACTGGCACATCTCCGAGCCAATCCACCCCCGGTCATTGCACAGCGGGCACAGGGGGCGGTAGGTGAGGGCATCCGGGGCGCAGCCCATCTCCGTGAGGAGAATCCCCCGCTCCTGTTGCAGGGACTGGTTCTCCCGCCGCGCCCGTTCCAGTGCGGGCATGGGGTCAACGCCCTGTTGCAGGGCGGTCATGGAGGCATCCCGCACGGTCTTGGACAGCAGGCGGTCAATCTCCTGCAGCCGGGGGCACTGGCGGTAGAGCTTCATCCGCCGCCGGTCAAATTCCCCCCGGTGGCGCAGCTCCTCCGAGCGCAGCGCCTCCATGGCGGCATGGATTACCTTTCCCTCGTAGGGCATATCTTCTCCTCCTCTCTCCTATCGTTAGTCGTCGTTCAGCCGCTGCAGCAGGCGGCGCATCTCCGCCTGATTCTCCCGGCTGTCCTGGGGGGGGACAGTCTGCGCCCCCGGACGGGGCTTGCCGGGGGCGGGCTTGTTCTCCCGGCGCTCGCTGCGCACCTCCTCCGGACTGTGGAGGTTCTTCTCATGCCAGCGGCGGAGAATGGCGTTGCAGTAGCGCCAGTCCATCCGCCCCAGATTGGTCATGGTGATGTCGTAAGCCACGGCTACGCTCTCCGCCGGGAACTGCCAGTCCATCCACTGGGTGAGATATTTCCCCTCTGTGGCGAGGGCAGCCCTGCCGTGGACGCCGCAGGCGGCCAGCATGGCGCCCACCTGACTCTCCCGCAGGTCGCAGCTTTTGATGTACTCGTCCGCCGCCTCCAGCGTGTCGTACCCGTGCTCCTTCCACTGGTAGCCCACCCGCTTCACCAGCGACATGGACAGCCGCTTTCCGGGGCCGAACTTCCGCCGGTTTTTCTCGTTCAGCCAGCTCACCATCACCAGCAGCACCTCCGAGGGCAGCCCCACATGGTCGTAAAGCTCCAGCAGGGTGGCGGTCTGGCTGGTGGAGAGCTTTTTCCCCAGCAGGTTCTCCACCTCCGCCAGCAGGGCGGAGAAGGGGCTGGACTTGTCCTGCAGCTCCGATACAATGTCCGAGGAGGTGTACTCCGGGGCGTTGTCCGGCTGGGGGGCAGGGGGCGGGCCGGGCAGCAGCGCCCCGGAGGCAAGCCCCACCTCCTGAAGCTGTGCCATGGCGGTGTCCAGCTGCCCACGGGAGCGGCGGAGCATCCGGGCGGCGGTGTTGGGGTCATACCCGCCCCCGGTGCGCAGCAGATAGAGGTAGAGCAGGGCGGCATCCCCGCTGGCAAGCTGTAGGAGCTTGTCCGCCGTGGCGTTGTCCATGGAGATGGAGAGATTGGTCAATTGTATCTGTTGAAGGGGCATGAAAACCGTCCTCCTGTTCGCATTCCTCCCACCATTCTACTACAAATCCCCTCTCCCGACAATAAGCAGATGTTCCCCCGCCGGGACATAGATGGGACTGCCTCACCCCGGCGCAGAAAACACCCCCGGCGAAGGCGTTCGCCGGGGGTGTAAACTTATTTGTTAAACATCAATCAGCATTTCTCCCAGATGGTGGCCACACCCTGACCGCCGCCGATGCACAGGGTGGCCAGACCCCGCTTTGCGTCCTCACGCTTCATCATCTCGTGAACCAGCGTAACGATGATACGGGCACCGGAAGCGCCCACGGGATGACCCAGAGCCAGAGCGCCGCCGTTGACGTTCACCTTGCTCATGTCAAAGTGGAGCTCACGGGCGACAGCGATGGACTGGGCGGCAAAGGCCTCGTTTGCCTCCACCAGATCCATGTCCTCGATGGTCAGACCGGCCTTCTCCATGGCCTGACGGGAGGCGGGGATGGGGCCGGTGCCCATGATCTTGGGGTCAACGCCGCCCTGACCGTAGCTGACCAGCTTTGCCATGGGCTTCAGGCCGTACTTCTCCACGGCCTCACCGGAGGCGAGGACAATGGCGGCGGCGCCGTCGTTGATGCCGGAGGCGTTGCCGGCGGTGACACGGCCCTGACCCACGTTCTCAGGCATATCCTTCCTCTCGGTGGAGTCGAAGGTCATCTCAACCTTGTCCAGAGCGCCGTCAGCGG
>CAJOOV010000175.1 GCA_905236265.1 uncultured Oscillospiraceae bacterium
ATCCTTGCTGCTTCCTCCGCCGTCCAGCGTGAACAGCCCCTCTACCCGCTCGCCGGGTTTGATGGAGATAGCGTCCTTGATGCTGGAGCCAGCCCCGGCACGCAGGGCGGGAACCTCGGCGGGAACCTCAGCGGACGGCGCCTCCCCAGGCTCCTCCGGCTGGATGGGGGTCTCAGAGGGAATCTCAGTAGGAATCTCAGTAGGAATCTCAGAGGGAGTCTCGGCGGGAATCCCGGCGGGAGTCTCGGCGGACGGCTCAGCGGCTGGCTCCTCCGGCTGGGCGGGGGTCTCAGAGGGAATCTCAGCGGGTGTGTCAACAGACGGCTCCTCAGAGGGCTGCGCCTGTTCCGGCTGCTGGGGGGCGGGAGCCTGCGAAGCCTCCGGGAGCGGCTCTGCCTCCTCCACGGTGACGGACTCCTCCGCCTGCTGGGATGTCACGCTCTCCTCCGGCACCTGCACCGCCGAGGCAGGCAGGGCAGAGAGCAGCATGGACAGCGTCAGCAGCAGGGCAAGCGCTCTTGTGAACTTGGGCATGAAAATCTTCCTTTCTGTGAAATGGTTATAGCTCCGGCGAAGCGCACCTCGCCCGTATTCGCTTTCATTTATTATAGGGGTTTCCCCTATAAAAGGCAAGGGGATTTTCAAAACCGGAAACAAGCCCCTGCAAAAGCACTGGCCGGGATTGCAGCAGGGGCGGAAAAACCGTATAATAGAAAAAACATCAGGAGAGGAGGAGCCGCTATGGAGAGTTGGCAAAAGCTGCAGGCAGCGTGTGAGCAGTGCCGGAGCTGTTCCCTGTGGGAGGGGCGCACCCATCTGGTCTTTGGGGACGGGAACCCGGAGGCGAAGCTGATGCTGGTAGGCGAGGGGCCGGGGGAGCAGGAGGATCTGCAGGGGATACCCTTTGTGGGACCGGCGGGAAAGCTGCTGGATCAGATGCTGGAGATCATCGACCTGACAAGGCGGGACTACTACATTGCAAACATCGTGAAGTGCCGCCCGCCCCGGAACCGTGACCCCCTTGCGGAGGAGCAGGAGGCGTGTATGGTCTGGCTGAGGCAGCAAATCGCACTGGCAGAGCCGAAAATCATTCTCTGTCTGGGGCGCATCGCCGCCCAGCGGCTCATTGACCCGGACTACCGCATCAGCCGGGAGCACGGGCAGTGGGTACAGCGGGAGGGGGTCTGGCTCAGCGCCATCTACCACCCCTCCGCCCTGCTCCGGGACGTGGGCAAGCGCCCGGAGACCTTTGACGATCTGCTCTCCCTGCGGGACAAGTGCAGGGAGCTGAAACTTTAGGACAATTCCCACGAAACCGGACACATTTTGCCGCATAGGATAAAGCGGGTATAAACCCCTCCCCGTTGGGGAAACTGATAGTACCTGACAGGTGCAATTCAAACGGCGGAGTGTGAATACCGGTGGAAAACATTGTAATCAGAAGAGGAGACATCTACTACGCAGACCTGAGCCCGGTGGTGGGCAGTGAGCAGGGCGGCGTGCGCCCGGTGCTGATCGTGCAAAACGACATGGGCAACCGCCACAGCCCCACCGTCATTGCCGCTGCCATTACTTCCCAGATGAACAAGGCAAAGCTGCCCACCCATATTGAGCTGCTGGATCCCCACTGCGGTCTGACACGGGATTCCGTGGTGCTGCTGGAGCAGATACGCACGCTGGACAAACGGCGGCTGCGGGAGCGCATGGGGCATCTGGACGAGGAACGGATGCAGCAGGTGGATGCCGCCATCGCCGTCAGCTTCGGGCTGAGAGGCAGAGCGAGGGAGGTTTGAGGGGGGAAACTCCCTCCGCCCCTTCGGGGCACCTCCCTCAGAGAGGGAGGCATTGGCAAATTAGAAAAGCCCCCAGTCATTGCCAATGGCCCCCTCTTCGAGTGAGCCCGTCTCGGAAACGTGCCTGTGGCACGTTTCAGGGCGAGTTGGATGAAGTGCGAAGCACAACCTTTACGATAGGCTGTCACGCAGTGACTGGGGGAGAACTCCCTCCGCCCCTGCGGGGCACCTCCCTCAGAGAGGGAGGCATTGGCAAATC
>CAJOOV010000176.1 GCA_905236265.1 uncultured Oscillospiraceae bacterium
ACATACTATGTACGCATCCGTGCCTACAAAACCGTCTCCGGAAAGAATACGTTCTCCGCATGGAGCACGGTGAAGAGCGTAAAAATCGCAAAATAAAAACGTAACTGCAGAAGAAAGCCGCAGTATACTCCCATAACGCTGCAAAAGCCGGACCATTCGTCCGGCTTTTGCGCTGGCATCCTGCGTGATGCACAAGGCAGTCAGGGTGACCCGCGGAGGAGAAATTTATGCTGTTCTTTCCGGCGCATATGCGCTATAATAGTACGGTAAAATGAAATTACTGTAAAACCTGAGAGGAAGGATGACCTCCCATGAACCCAAAAATGGAGCGTATTCTGCTGCGTGTACAAAAGCCCGCCCGATATACCGGCGGGGAATACCGTGCCATTGTCAAAGACAAACAGTGCGTCGATACACGCTTTGCCTTCTGTTTCCCTGATACCTATGAGATTGGTATGTCCAATCTGGGTATGCGCATTCTGTACGGTGTAATGAACAATATGCCCGGCGTATGGTGCGAGCGATGCTTTGCGCCCTGGGGGGACATGGAGGAGGAAATGCGCAGGGAGGGGCTGCCCCTCTGGGCGCTGGAAAGCGGAGACCCTATCCGGGACTTCGACTTCATCGGCTTTTCTCTGGGGTATGAGATGGCATATACCAATGTTTTAAATATGCTTGACCTCGCCGGAGTTCCGCTGCACACATGGGAGCGGGGAGAAAACGATCCCATTGTGATTGCCGGGGGAACCTGTGCCTACAATGGGGAGCCGCTGGCAGACTTCATTGACATTTTCTCTCTGGGAGAGGGAGAGGATGTGACGGTGGAAATGCTGGAGCTGTATCAGCAGTGCCGCAGGGAGGGCTGGAGCCGGCAGGACTACCTGTTCCGGGCAGCCCAGATTCCCGGCCTCTATGTCCCTGCGCTGTATCAAGTGGACTATCACGCTGACGGAACAGTAAAATCCATCACGCCCCAGCCGGGCGTGCCCCCTGTGGTGACAAAGCGGATCGTGCAGGATCTGGACCAGTCCTATTTCCCGGTAAAGACCATTGTGCCCTCCACAGAGATCGTACATGACCGGGTCATGCTGGAGGTCTTTCGAGGCTGCATCCGGGGCTGCCGTTTCTGTCAGGCAGGCTACTGCTACCGCCCTGTGCGTCCCAAAAGCCCGGAAACGCTCATCAGGCAGGGGATTGCCGCCTGTCAGGATTCCGGGTATCAGGAGATTACGCTCTCCAGCCTGTCCACCAGTGATTACCGGCCTCTCCCAGAGCTGTGCGATGGTTTGCTGGACTACTGCGAGAGCAGGAATATCAACCTCTCCGTGCCCTCTCTGAGAGCGGATAACTTCTCCATGGAGCTGGAACAGCGTCTGCAAAAGGCACGAAAAAGCTCCTTTACCTTCGCCCCTGAGGCAGGCACCCAGCGGCTGCGGGACACCATCAACAAAAACGTGACGGAAGAGGATTTGATGAGCGCCTGCAAGACCGTTTTTGAGGGCGGCGGCAATGCCGTAAAGCTGTATTTTATGCTGGGTCTGCCCACGGAAACCGATGAGGATGTGCTGGGCATCGCCGATCTGGCTCAAAAGGTCTACCTGAACTGGAAACAAAATGCCAGTTTTAAGGCAAGAGGCGTGCGCATTACGGTCTCCACCTCGTTTTTCGTCCCCAAACCCTTCACCCCGTTCCAGTGGGAGGCGCAGATCACCATGGAGGAATACCTCCGCCGGGTGAACCTTCTGCGTGGCGCAATAAGAAATAAATCCATCATTTATGATTGGCACGACCCGGACACCAGCTATATCGAGGCGGTTCTCGCAAGAGGCGACCGGCGGCTGGGCAGGGCAATCGAAGAGGTTTGGCGCAGGGGCGGACGCCTTGACGCATGGAGCGAGTATTTCAGCTTTGAGCGGTGGATGGAAGGGATTCACGCCGCAGGGCTTTCCCCTGAATTCTATGCACACCGGGAGCGCCGCTTTGAAGAGGTTCTGCCGTGGAGCATGATTTCCGTGGGTGTGCGTCAGCGCTATCTATGGCGGGAGAGGGAACAGGCGTATCAGTCCCGGATTACCCCGGACTGCCGGGTGCAGTGTATGGGCTGCGGAGCAGACCGTCTGCTCTGTGACGGGAAGTGTGATGCCGTTTTGCCTATTTCCGCCCGCAAGAGAGAGGAGGAGTGAGTCTTGGCTCAGATGCACCGTCATCGTCTCCGGTACGAAAAGACCGGAAGGGGAATCTACATTTCACATCTGGATACCATGGCCATGTTCCAGCGTGCCTTTCTCCGAGCAGGGCTTTCCATCTGGCAGACCGAGGGCTATAACCGCCACGCCTATGTCTCCATCGCACTGCCGCTGTCCGTGGGCTTTTCCAGCACCTGCGAGGTGCTGGAGTTTGATCTGGAAAGCGACATCCCGTTGACGCAGGTGCCTGATCTGCTCAATCAGGTGCTCCCGGAGGGAATCCGGGTATTGGAATGCTATCCCGCCCGTGACCCGTTTAAACTCCTTCGCACACTGGATTGGACAATCACGCTGGAATACGACAGCGGTGTTCCGGGACAGATTGGGCAGGCACTGGGGGAGATGCTGAGTCTTCCTACGCTGGTCATCCAAAAAACCTCCAAGAAGTCAAAGAAGGGCTTTACTGAGCTGGACATCATCCCTATGGTTCATCACTGGTATATTGACGAGACAACGGAGCATCGTCTGGTTTTGAAGGCACGGCTGGCCGCCCAAAATCCCAGCCTGAACCCTCAGCTTTTGGTTGATGCCTTCGCCAGCCGGAACCCGGATTTGAAACCGGATTTTGTCCGCTGCCACCGGGATGAGGTCTATCTGGAAAACGGAGAAGTATTCCGCTGAAGGCGCATGAAGCAGATGGAACTGTAAGGAGGTGAACGGAGCGTCCGGGAAATACCGCCAGCCCCGAAGAGGGAATGCCCGAGGAGGGGTTCTCTGGGGAGATATATACCTGAACAAAATAAAAATTTTGTTCAGGTTGAGGGAGGTGAAACCGGACAAACCATTGTTATGGACTATCGAGACGATGCGTCCCCACTGATGCGGGACTTTCTGTCCTATCACGAGACAGTAAAGGGACATTCCAACCATACCGTTGACGAATACTATCTGGATTTAAGGAGCTTTTTCCGCTATATCAAGCGATTGAAACGAATCGTTCCCAGAACTGCGCCGGACAGTGAGATTCCTGTGGACGATGTGGACATTGACCTTATCAAACAGATTTCCCTGAGTGACGTGTATGCCTATCTCAGCTACCTGAACCGTGAACGGGATTTGAACGAGGCTTCACGGGCAAGGAAGATTGCAGCGATCCGGTCGCTCTATAAATATCTCACCGTCAAGACCCATCAGCTCTCGGAGAATCCGGTGCAGGATCTTGACTCTCCTAAGATTCGCAAATCCCTGCCGCGGTATCTCACCCTTGAGGAGTCTGTGCGCCTGCTGGAATCTGTGCAGGGCAAGAATCCCGAACGGGATTACTGCATTCTGATGCTTTTTCTCAACTGTGGTCTGCGCATCTCGGAGTTAGTCGGTCTGAATCTGTCCGACATCCACGGTAACCGCATCCGGGTGCTGGGCAAAGGCAATAAAGAGCGCATCCTGTATTTGAACGACAGCTGCATCGACGCTCTGGACGACTATTTGACCGTGCGCAATGCCATGACCCTGATCGAGCCGGAAGCTCTGTTTGTCAGCAA
>CAJOOV010000177.1 GCA_905236265.1 uncultured Oscillospiraceae bacterium
CGCTGTATCTGGCAGGCACGCTGGCGGCGGCGCTGTGCGGCTCCTCCCTGCCCGGCGTGGGGTATATCTCCACGGCGCTGGTGGGTACGCTGGTGCTGATGTGCAGCGCCCGGAGCCGGGAGGCGGCGGTGAGCGCCGGGGTGATTCTGGCGCTGGCGCTGGATCTGTGCTGCGCCGGGGGAGGGCTGTTCACCGGCTCTCTCACGCTGGGGGCGCTGCTGGCAGGGGGATGCCCCCGTCCACGGTGGAAGGGTGCGCTGCTGTTTGTGCTGGGCGGCGCCACGGCGGCGCTGTGGAACGGCCCTGACCGGCTGCAGACGGCGCTGGTGCTGGAGCTGGCCGCCTCCGCCCTGCTCTATCTCGCCCTGCCTGCATCGGTGGCGCAGGCGTTTGTCCCCCGGCAGGCAAAGCCCGCCGCCCGTCCCGCCCCCCTCCCGGCGCAGGAGTATCCCTCCCATACCCTGCGGCAGATGGAGGAGAAGCTGCGCAGTCAGGCCAAGGCGTACCGCACGCTCTATGAGGACATGCGCACCGGGCTGAACCGGGCAGAGCCACCTGCGCCGGGGCTGGAGCGGGTCTTTGACCGGGCGGCGGAGCAGGTCTGTCAGGACTGCCCCCGCTATCCCCTGTGCTGGAAGCAGGACTATCAGGACACCTTCCGTGCCTTCCAGCAGATGCTCAACGCCACCCGCCAGCGGGGTCACGGCAGAGTCAGCGACGCCCCGGCGGATTTCATCGCCCGGTGCGGCAGGGTGGGGGAGCTGGTTTCGGCGGCGAATCTGGAATACGCCTCCCTGCTCCACCGCAGGCAGACGGAGGCAAGGCTCAGCGCCTCCCGAAGCGCCGTATGGCGGCAGTATGCCCAGCTCGCCCAGCTCCTCAGCCAGACGGCGGGGGAGCTGGAATGCGACATGGTGCCCGACCCGGAGCAGGCCAGAGGGGTGATCCGCTTTCTGCGCCGCCACGGGCTGGAGGGGGAGATCCGTGTGGGACGGGACAGCCGGGGCAGGCTGGTCATCCGCCTCACCGGGGCGGATCTCTCCCCGGTGGAGAGGGGCGGACTGGTGGAGGAGCTGAGCCGGAACGCCGGAATGGGCTTTGCGGCGGGAACGCCGGAGCGGGAGCGGGGTCTGACAAGGCTGACGCTGGTACAGCAGGACAATTACCTTGCCACGGCAGGGGTGGCGGCGGTGTCCAAAGAGGGAGAGACAGTCTCCGGAGACGGGGCGTGCTGGTTCCGGGACAGGGACGGCAGGCTGTGGGTGGCGCTGTGCGACGGAATGGGCAGCGGCGCAGGCGCTGCCCGCCAGAGCGGCCTTGCCCTGAGCCTGCTGGAGGATTTCCTTGCGGCGGGCATCGACCCGGAGATCGCCCTTGCCACCCTCTCCAATGCCCTCGCCCTGCGGGGAGAGCAGGAGCTGGGCTTCACCACCATCGACCTGCTGGGGCTGGATCTCTTCTCCGGGGAGTGCCGCAGCTATAAGCTGGGGGCAGGCCCCACCTACCTGCGCCAGTCCGGGCGGGTGCGCCGCTTCTCCGGCACCAGCCTGCCCGCCGGGCTGGAGCTGGGACAGGAGGCGCTGCCTGATGTGCGCACCTTCCGCATCGGGGCGGAGGATCTGGTGGTCATGGTCAGCGACGGTGTGCTGGAGGGGGAGGAGGATCGGTGGATGTGGCCGCTGATCCGGGAATACCGGGACAAAAGCCCCCGGACGCTGGCCGCCCGCATTCTCGCCCAGAGCGCCGGAGGGGGAGACGACAGGACAGTGCTGGTGCTGCAGCTTCGCAGCAGGGAGACCGCCCGGCAGGCGAAGCGCGCGTCCAGAGCGGGATAATGGGAAATTGCAGGTATACTCCCCCCGGCGGCGGTGCATAATGAGAGAAACTCCATGGAAGGGTGTTGCAGAAATGGTAAAAGGTGTCTCCCGCCGGGTCATTGTCGTGCGCTCACCGGATCCCCGGCTCTTTGAACAGGCCATCTTCCTGATGAAGGACGATGCGCTGGAGGGGGAGGGCGTAACGGCGGAGCAGATTATGGAACAGGCGCAGGAGGCGGCGGAGAGCTATCTGCGCCGCCACAACCCGAAGAAGCGGGGTCTGCGCACGCTCCTGCGCCACCGGGGCTGGCTGTGGTTTCTGGCCGGGGCGGTCTGTTCGGCGGGAGCGGCGCTGCTGATGACATGACAAATCGCAGACATTGCAGACGACTTAAGGGCTGTCCCGGAAACGGGACAGCCCTAATTGTGCCTTCTGTGAAATTACAGATCCTTTGCGTAGTAGTTGATGAGGCAGCCGGCCAGCACAATGTCCCGCTCCTCACGGGTCATGGCAGGCAGCCGCAGCGTCAGAGAGGACGCTCCGTCCTTCTGGTAAAGGGTGGCCTCCACGCTCTCGCCGCTGCCCTGCAGCAGGGTGCGGATGCCGGGGATGTACAGCCTGTCGCCGGGCTGGATGTTCCGCTGCGCCAGATCGTCCACGATAAAGGGCAGCATACCCCAGTTTACCACGTTGGAGCGGTAGCGCTTGGTGGCGTACTCCTGCGCCAGATTCGCCACGCCGCCCAGCACCCGCTGGCAGGAGGCGGCCTGCTCTCTGGCAGAGCCGTCGCCGGGGCGCAGCGCCATCACCAGAGAGCCAAGCCCGGTGGTTTTGGCGTCGAAGCCCTGAAGCAGCTCCGCCACCTCGCCGCCGGTCTCTCCTGCCTGACGCTTCAGCTCCAGCGCCTTCACCGCCTTTGCCCGGCCCACATAGGCGGGATCCTTCCGGGACAGGGTGAACTCCGCCAGTCCCAGGGGGTTAGAGCGGTAGGAGGAGGTGTCGCCGGAGGGAATCAGCTCGTCGGTGGTGGTCACCGGGTCATAGATTGCGCTGGCAACCGTGAGCATCAGGTTCTCCGGCAGGGCGATCTGGGCGGGCCAGTCGGTGATGTTGGGGCCAAAGACCAGCTCCGTCTCCGGCTGGGGCTTGCCCACGCCGTAGTAGACCCGGCTCTTATAGGCGGAGTCGTCATAGCTGTATGCCTCACAGGGCAGGTCGGCGGGCACCTGCTCCAGCTCGAAGGCGGAGGTGAGCACGCCGCCGTTTTTCGCCGTGGCGGCGATGGAACGGGCATCCATCAGCGCCACATAGGAGAGCTGGCCGTTGCCGGGCTTGGAGCCCTCCCGGTTGGGGAAGTTCCGGGTGGAATGGCGGATGGAGATGCTGCCGTTGGAGGGCACGTCTCCTGCGCCGAAGCAGGGGCCGCAGAAGCAGGAGCGCACGCTGGCACCCGCAGCCATGAAGTCCGCCAGAACGCCCTGACGGGTCAGCTCCTGCAAAACCGGCATGGAGCCGGGGTAGACGCTGAGCCAGAAGCTCCCCTGACCGATGGCGCTGCCCTTTATGATCTCCGCCGCCCGGAGCAGGTTCTGGTAGGTGCCGCCGGAGCAGCCGGCGATCACCGCCTGATCCACATGGAACTGCCCGTGGCGCACCTTAGCCAGCAGGGAGGGCACCTGCTCCAGCTGGAACTGCTCCCTCGCCCGCTGCTCTGTCTGGGCGAGGATGTCGGCCATGTTCGCCTTGAACTCCGCAATGGTGTAGGCGTTGGAGGGATGGAAGGGCAGGGCGATCATCGGCTCCACCTTGTCCAGCGCAATGCAGATCACATCGTCGTAATACGCCCCCTCCGCCGGGGCAAGGGCGGCATAGTCCGCCTCCCTGCCCAGCACCTTCAGGTAGCTTCGCACCGTCTCGTCCGTGGCCCAGACGGAGGAGAGGCAGGCGGTCTCCGTGGTCATCACGTCGATGCCGCAGCGGTAGTCCATGGACAGATTGGCCACGCCGGGGCCGAAAAATTCCAGCACGGCGTTTTTCACATAGCCCTTGGGGAAGGTGGCCCCCACCAGCGCCAGCGCCACATCCTGAGGGCCTACACCGGGGCGGGGTGCGCCGGTGAGATAGACGGCGATC
>CAJOOV010000178.1 GCA_905236265.1 uncultured Oscillospiraceae bacterium
CGGCGAAGTCCTTCCACATGGCAACCAGCTCGTCGGCGGTCATGTGCTTGTCGGTCTTGGGCAGGTGATAATCCTTCTCGCCTTCCTTCTGCCACTCGGAGGAAGCGGCGTCAATGGCGATCTTGAAGTCCTCGCCGGGCTTGAAGCCGGCGGCCTCAATGGCCTGCACGATGGCCTTCAGAGCGTCCTCGTCGGAGGGCAGGTTGGGAGCGTAGCCGCCCTCGTCGCCCACGCCGGCGGCGGGAGTGCCGTTGTTCTTCAGGACGGTCTTCAGGGTGTGGAAGACCTGAGCGCACCAGCGCAGACCCTCACGGAAGGAGGGAGCGCCCACGGGCATAATCATGAACTCCTGAATCTCCACGTTGTTGGTGGCATGAGCGCCGCCGTTGAGGATGTTCATCATGGGAACGGGCAGAGTCTTTGCATTGACACCGCCGATATACTGATACAGAGGCAGAGCCAGAGCGGCAGCGGCAGCCTTGGCACAGGCCAGAGAAGCGCCCAGAATGGCGTTGGCACCGAAGTTGGTCTTATTGGGGGTGCCGTCGGCGGCGATGAGGGCCTTGTCAATGGCGGTCTGATCCAGCACGTTCATGCCAATCAGCACGTCAGCAATCTCCTTGTTCACATGCTCCACGGCAGTGAGCACGCCCTTGCCCAGATAGCGGGACTTGTCACCGTCACGCAGCTCGCAGGCCTCGTAGATGCCGGTGGAAGCGCCGGAGGGGACAGCGGCACGACCCATGGTGCCGTCTTCCAGATAGACCTCTACCTCGACGGTGGGGTTGCCACGGCTGTCGATAATTTCGCGGCCGACGACGTCTTGAATTTCGATGATCTGCTTCATGTTTGTTCGCTCCTTTTGTGATAATATGGGGGGTACAGACGGGGACAGGGCGGAGAACAGCCCCGCTCAAAGCGTCCCAAACCACACCCTCCCAGAGGGTTAGCCAACTACTTGTATCATAGTCCATACCTTCGGGATTGTCAAGAGAAAAACAATCTTCCAGCCCCTTCCGGAATTGTGCCGGGCGGCGGGATTGCCGCCCATCAGCGGCGCAGCAGCGCCCGGCGCTGGAGATGGTCAGGCAGCACGCTTGCCACAAGGGCGTGGAAGGCGGGGGAGTGGTTCTTGTGGACGATATGCGCCAGCTCATGCACCACCACATAGTCAATGGCCTGCTCCGGGTAGTCCATCAGCCGCCACGAAAAGGAAAGAGCGTCCTTTGCCGAGCAGGAGCCGAAGCGGGTTCTTGCCCCGGTGATGGTGATACGGGTGGGGGTCACGCCCATGACGGCGCTGTAATGGGCCACCTTTCCCGGCAGGACGGCATGGGCACGCCTGCGCAGCTCCTGCGCCTGCTCCGGGGTAGGCTCAGGGTGGTTTTCTCTGCGGCGTGCCATCTCCTCAAGGTGCTTTGCAAGCCATTGCTCATGGCTTTGCACGAAGGCGTCGATCTCCCGCCTTGTGGCACGAAGGGGCGCACGCACCACCACGGTGAGGTCACGCTGTATCTCCAGCGACAGGGTTTTCCGCCTCGAGCGGATCAGGGTATAGGAAGCCACTTCACACACCTCCATAGAGTTTATGGGAGAATCATACAAAATATGTTCGGAAAACACCGTAAAATGCCGGGATAATTGACAGAGAATGGGACAGGTGCTATAATATGCCCAAACGTACCGGCACCTGCGGCGAAACGGGGGATGGATATGGAAAGGACATACGAAGCGCAGCGCTTTATCGACAGCTTTGAGCATGGCTTCACATGGCTGAAGGGTTTTGAACGCAATGTCCGCCGCTATGGCCGAAAAACTGCGGTGCTTGACCCGGTAAGCCAGAGGCAGTGGAGCTACCGGCAATTGGACAGCCGTGCCAACCAGCTTGCCCACGCCCTGCTGCGGGACGGGGTGGAGCAGAATGACATTGTGATGTGCGCCATGCTCAACTGCCCGGAGATGGTCACCTGTTATATCGCCCCCCGGAAGATCGGTGCCATTGTCTATTTGGCAAACTTCAACCTCTCCCCCCATGAGCTGGCGCTTCTCATGGACTTCAACCGCCCGAAGGTGCTGCTGTACTCCGCCGAGATCACCGACAAGGTGGTGCAGGCGCTGGAGCTGGCCAGGGAGCGCCCCCGCCGGGTGATTATGGCAGATAACCTGTGGGATGAGAAGCTGCCTCAGGGACACCTGGCCTATCAGGATTATATCGTGGACAAGGATACCTATCCTCCCAAGCGGACGGAGCGTCCCCATATCTACGATGAGGTGGTGCGCCTTTGCACCTCCGGCACCACTGCCCTGCCCAAGAGCGTACCCATCAACGACATCAACGAGGTGCTCTCCGCCCACGACGTTATCATGCACTATGCCCTGAACAGCCGTGACGTGACCATGAATATGACCCCGTGGTTCCACCGTGGGGGATGTCATGTAGGAGGGCTGTGCCCGGTGCTGTATGTGGGGGGAACGGTGGTGTGTATGCGCTCCTTCAGCCCCAAGCAGAGCCTTCAGTGGGTGGAGAAGTACGGCATCACCTTTCTCATCGGCGCTCCCTCCTCTCTGGAGATGCTGGCACGGATGCAGGAGAAGAGCCCGGCGGATCTCAGCGGACTCAGGGGGCTTGTCACCATGGGAGCGCCTTTGGAGCAGGAGAGCTGCGTGCGGTATATGAAGCTGCTCACCCCCAACCTGTTCAATGGCTACGGCACCACGGAATCCCTGTGCAATACCTATCTGCTGCCGCAGGATCTGCCCCGGCACGCAGGAAGTGCGGGAAGGAGCTGCATTGACGACGAGGTGCGGGTGGTCTGTGTCCACGAAGGGAGGCGGGGAGAGCCGGAGGAGACAGTGCCACAGGACGGGGAGAGCGTGGGAGAGGTCATCATCTCCGCACCGGGAAAGAGCACCCTTGCCTATATCCGAAACCCGGAGATGGACGCAGAGCGGTTCTATCAGGGCTGGATGTATACCGGAGACCTAGCCACATGGGACGAGGAGGGCTATATCACCATCTGCGGGCGAAAGGACGATATGATTATCTGTTCCGGGGAGAATATCTACCCCGCTCAGGTGGAGGAGGTGCTCAACGGCCATCCTGACGTGGCCGAGTGCATTGTCACCTCCGTACCCGACCCGGTGCGGGGGGAGGCGGTGACGGCCTATGTCATTCCGGCAAAGCCCACCCTCACCGTGCGCGCGCTGGTGGATTACTGCAACGAGGGGAATCAGCTTCCCCCCTACAAGCGTCCCAGATACTACCGGCTGGTGGATGCCATTCCCTACACCGCCACGGGAAAGAAACAGCATCACCTCATCCGTGAGCAGGCACGCCGGGATCTGGAGGCGGGGCTGCTGCGGCGGTGCTGAAAAAACCAACGACGAAAGAAAAGGCGGATTCTGTCCGCCTTTTTTCATTGGGTGATCTCCACCACCACCTCATGGGGCAGGCAGACAATGGCCTCCCCCGCCTGAGAGACAGCGCCCTGCAGCACACAAATCCGGTCAGGGCAGTTGGCCTCGTCAATGCAGGCAATGCCGTCCTGAATCACCAGATGGTTCACCCCGCCATAGCCGTCCTCAATGGTGTATTCCCGGTTCTCCTCCAGCGGGAAGGAGGCAAGCACCCGCTGTCCCAATCGCACCGTCACCTGCCTGCCGGGGGTGCGGCGGAGCGTCAGCCAGATGCCCAGCCCGGCGGCGGCAAGAGTCAGAGTCAGTATCAAGATCCAATCTCCTCTGGATAAGCGTCCCATATCTGCCGTATTCCCCCTCTCCTGATGTATGACGAGATTATACCAGCATTTGCCGGTGATTGCCATAGGGCAGAGGAAATGGGAATAGAAAAGCACTTTACAATAGTGATTTGCTATGGTAATATGACACCAGAGATTCTGTCAGAGACAGAGGAGGAGATATGATGAAAGAATCCATGAAAAACGGCCTGATTCGGGGCGTCGTTGCGGCGCTGGCGTCTCTTGCCCTGCTGGGGTGTCTGATGTGGATGGAGGGAAACCTGAACCCCGCCAACCAGAGCCAGCAGAGCACAGCAGCGGTTTCGGAATCCGCCGTCCCCGCCGTAGCGCAGGCGGAGCCCATCAGCGCAGACGCTGACGCAGCGGGCGGATTTCTGCCCGGCACCTACACCGGCACGGCCAACGGCTTCGGCGGCCCGGTGGAGGTAGCCGTCACCATCGGCGAAAACGGCGGCGTTGCGGATGCCGTCATCACCGGACAGGGGGAGACCCCGGATGTGGGCGGCGCTGCCATTCCGGAGCTGCGCAACCAGCTTCTCACCGCCCAGAGCGCAGACATTGACGGCGTGTCCGGCGCATCCTTCACCAGCGGCGCAGTGAAAGAGGCAGCCGCAGCCGCACTGGCACTGGCTGCCGGTGAGGAGGTGGAGACCGGCCCCAAGGCGGAGGGAGACAACCTCTTCATACCCGGCACCTATTCCGCCTCCTCCAAGGGCTTCGGCGGGGACGTGGAGGTGACCGTCACCGTGAGTGAAAACGCCATTGAGGACATCCAGATCACCGGCGACCACGAGACGGAGAACATCGGCTCCTTCGCCGTGAGTATGCTGGGCGAGCGGATTATGGATGCCCAGAGCCCCAACGTGGACGCACTCAGCGGCGCTACCGTCACCAGCAGCGCCATCTTCCGTGCCCTGCAGCAGGCGCTGACGCAGGCAGGGGCTGACCTGACCCGATTCCCCGCCCCGGAGAAGGCGGATGCCAATGCACCCAAGAGCGAGGAGAGTCTGGAGTGCGACATCTGCATCATCGGCGCAGGCGGCGCAGGCATGACCGCAGCCATTCATGCAACGCAGGCAGGGAAGAACGTCATCCTGCTGGAGATGATGCCCTATGTGGGCGGCAATACCACCAAGGCCACCGGCGGCATGAACGCAGCGGAGACCCACTATCAGGCGGAGCAGGGCATTGAGGACAGCGTGGAGGTCTTTATTGAGGACACCATGGAGGGCGGACACCAGCTCAACGACCGGGATCTGGTCACGGTCATGGCAGAGAACTCCGCAGAGGCTATTGACTGGCTGGACTCCATCGGCGCACCCCTGCCCAAGGTGAGCTTCTCCGGCGGCGCTACCAACAAGCGGATCCATGCCCCTGAGGACGGCTCCGGCGTGGGCGCATATCTGGTCACCCATTTCCTGCAGAAGGTGGAGGAGCTGGGCATCAACGTGATGTACGACACCAGAGCCACTGAGCTGATAACCGACGACGGCGCAGTGACAGGGGTAAAGGCGGAGAGCAGCACCGTCAGCTACACCATCAACGCCAAGGCGGTTATCATCGCCACCGGCGGCTTCGGCAACAATCAGGACATGATCGTCCAGTACCGTCCCGACCTGAAGGGTACGGTCTCCACCAGCGCTCCCGGCGCCATGGGCGACGGCATCGTTATGGCACAGGCGGTGGGGGCTGATCTGGTGGACATCGACCAGATTCAGCTCCATCCCACGGTGGAACAGGGAACCAGTATGCTGATTACCGAGAGCGTCCGGGGCGACGGGGCGATTCTGGTGAATCAGGAGGGCAAGCGCTTCACCAACGAGCTGCTCACCCGTGACAAGGTGTCCGCTGCCGAGCTGGAGCAGACCGGCGGCTATGCCTACATCATCTTCGACCAGCGGCTGAGGGACGGCCTGAAGGCAATTGAGAAATATGTCTCCACAGGCATCACCGTTCAGGCGGATACCATTGAAGGTCTGGCAGAGCAGATCGGCTGCGACCCAGCCACGCTGGCGGAAACGCTGGAGAGCTGGAATCAGGCGGTTGCGGCGCAGAAGGACGAAGCCTTTGGCCGTGACACCGGCATGGAGAACGACCTGAGTGTGGCACCCTATTATGCCATCAAGATTGCTCCGGGCATCCACCACACTATGGGCGGCGTGAAGATCAATACCGAGGCGCAGGTCATCGACACCGACGGCAACCCCATCCCCGGACTGTTTGCAGCCGGTGAGGTGACGGGAGGCGTCCACGGCGGAAACCGCATCGGCGGCAACGCAGTGGCGGACATCGTGGTGTTCGGCACCGTGGCAAGCGAGAGCGCAGTGGCCTGGTGCGACCGGTAAGCATCCGTTATCCGTTCACAGAGGCTGACTCAGATTCTGGGTCAGCCTCTTTTTTCCGGCTGATATTTCCGGTGCAAAGAATCGGTTTTTGTAGTATAATGTCTCCTGCGTCTGCAAAGAGATTCATGGACATACAGCGAGGTACATCTATGGCAGGGACAAGGCTGAAGGAGAAAACAAAACGCAAGAGCGGCAAGCCCGGCGTCAATGCGCTGCTGGTATTTCTGGCGGTGGTATTGGCGCTGCTGGTGGCGGTGATGCTGCTGACTCTGCTCTGGAACGGGACGCAGGAGCAGACCCCCTCCAACACCGTCTCCATCGGCGGGCAGCAGGTGGAGATCGACGAGACCCTTCCCCAAAGCACCGTAGAGCAGGAGGAGTTTGTCACGCAGGAGGACGGCTCTGTGGCCTATCAGGGAGAGGCGGTGTACGGCATTGACGTTTCCGCCCATCAGGGGGAGATCGACTGGGCGGCGGCAGCGGCGGACGGAACCCAGTTTGCCATGCTGCGCATCGGCTTTCGGGGCTATACCGCCGGAGCCATCCAGATGGACGAGCGCTTTGAGGAGAACTATGCCGCCGCAAGGGAAAACGGACTGATGGTGGGGGTCTACTTCTTCTCTCAGGCGGTCAGCGAACAGGAGGCGGCGGAGGAAGCGGCTCAGGTGCTGGCATGGCTGGACGGGCGGGAGCTGGAATGCCCGGTGGCCTACGACTGGGAGCCGGTCGAGAACCAGCCGGACGCCCGCACCAACGACACGGACGGGGAGACAGTGACAGCCTGCGCCAGAGCCTTCTGCACAGCGGTTCAGGCGGGGGGCTACCGCCCCATGCTCTACTGCAACGGGATGCTGGGCTATCTCAGCTATGATGTGAGCCGACTCACGGAGTTTCCCATCTGGTACGCCGAGTACGGGGAATACCCCAGCTATGCCTATGCCTTTGAGTTCTGGCAGTACACGGACACCGGCAGCGTGGCAGGCGTGCAGGGCAATGCTGACCGGGACATCTGGTTCCGAGGATAATTATGGTAAAAAATAGTGCGTTCTCCCCAAAGAACGGGGGGAACGCACTATCTCACTAGTGTGCTGGCACGTTCAGATTTGAACGAAGTCAAAGTCAGATTTCGGCTGTACAAGGCGGAGGACGAAGGCGGGCTGGCGCCCG
>CAJOOV010000179.1 GCA_905236265.1 uncultured Oscillospiraceae bacterium
GTGGAGCATTACCACAACTCCTCCTGGCTGGAGCACGGCGGCTCCCCGGACGCTGCCATGCGCTCCGCCTTCCGCACTGCCGTGGACGGCTATCTGAAAAAGCAGGGCAAGTATCAGAAAAATGAGTCCGCCGTGAAGTGGGAGGACATTCAGGACTGTCTGGTGTTCGTCTCCAACAACTTCTCCACCCAGACCTCCTACGCCAACCAGACGAAAAAGGCCATCAACAACAAATTCGTGCAGGATGCCATGACGGAGTTTCTCCGCTCCCAGCTGGAGGTCTACTTCATCGAAAACCCCGTTGATGCCGAGAAGTTCACCGGGCAGGTGCTGGTGAACAAGCGCAGCCGGGAGACAGCGGAAAAAACCCGGCTGAACATCAAGAAAAAGCTCTCCGGCACGGTGGACATTGCCAACCGGGTGCAGAAGTTCGTGGACTGCCGCAGCCGGGACGTGAGCAGGCGGGAGCTGTATATCGTGGAGGGCGACTCTGCAATGGGCGCAGTGAAGCTGAGCCGGGATGCGGAGTTTCAGGGGATTATGCCCATCCGGGGCAAAATTCTCAACTGCCTGAAAGCGGACTACAACCGTATTTTCAAAAGCGACATTATCACCGATCTGGTGAAGGTGATGGGCTGCGGCGTGGAGCTGCCCGCCCACACCAAGGCAAAGAGCAAAGACCTTGCCGGGTTTGATTTGAACAACTTCCGCTGGAACAAAATCGTCATCTGCACCGACGCAGATGTGGACGGCTTCCAGATCCGCACCCTAGTGCTCACCATGCTCTACCGCCTCACCCCCACCCTGATCGAGCAGGGCTATGTGTATATCGCAGAGTCCCCCCTGTATGAGATCACATGGAAGGACAAGACATGGTTTGCCTACTCCGACAAGGAGAAAAACGACATCGTCGCAGAAAACGCCGGAAAAAAGCTGGAGGTGCAGCGCTCCAAGGGTCTTGGCGAGAACGAGCCGGACATGATGTGGCTCACCACCATGAACCCGGAGACGAGACGGCTGATTAAAGTCATGCCTCAGGATGTGGAGCTTACGGCGAGAACCTTTGACCTGCTGCTGGGGGACAATCTGGCCGGGCGGAAGGAGCATATCGCCGACAACGGGTATAAGTATCTGGAGCTGGCGGATATTTCGTAAAGAAGGAACGGGAACATGCCAAAAAAGAAACAACCCAAGGACAATTCTCACAAGAACAACCCCAACGTCATGGGCTTGCGCCCGGAGGTGCTGGAGCAGCCCATCACCGAGACGCTGGAGATCAACTATATGCCCTACGCCATGAGCGTCATCGTCTCCCGTGCCATTCCGGAGATCGACGGCTTTAAGCCCAGCCACAGAAAGCTGCTCTACACCATGTACCAGATGCACCTGCTGGGCGGGGCGAGAACCAAATCCGCAAACGTGGTGGGCGCTACCATGAAGCTGAACCCCCATGGAGATCAGGCGATTTACGAGACCATGGTGCGCCTGAGCCGGGGGTACGGTGCGCTGCTCCATCCTCCGGTGGACTCCAAGGGCAACTTCGGCAAGGTCTACTCCAGAGACATGGCCTTCGCCGCCAGCCGTTACACCGAGGTGCGGCTGGACCCCATCTGCGCCGAGTTCTTTAAGGACATCGACAAGGACACCGTGGACTTTGTGGACAACTACGACGGGCGGATGCAGGAGCCTACCCTGCTGCCCACCACCTTCCCCAACGTGCTGGTCTCCGCCAATCAGGGCATTGCCGTGGGCATGGCCTCCAATCTGTGCGGCTTTCATCTGGGTGAGGTGTGCGATGCCGCCATAGAGCGGATGAAGAACCCCGGCGCTGACCTGCTCTCCATCCTGAAGGCTCCTGACTTCCCCACCGGGGGACAGCTCCTCTATGACGAGGCCGCCCTGCGTCAGGTCTATGAGACCGGGCGGGGCTCCTTTCAGGTGCGGGCAAAGTGGCGCTATCTCAGGGACGAGAACATTATCGAGGTCTATGAGATTCCCTATACCACCACGGTAGAGGCTATCATTGACCGGGTGGCCGAGCTGATTAAGGCAAATAAGATCCGGGAAATCTCCGACATGCGGGACGAGACGGATCTGTCCGGTTTGAAGCTGGCCATTGACCTGAAGCGGGGCACCGATGCGGATAAGCTGATGCAGAAGCTGTTTAAGCTCACCCCCATGCAGGACTCCTGCTCCTGTAACTTTAACATTCTCATCGCAGGCTCCCCCCGTGTGATGGGCGTGGGGGAGATTCTGGAGGAGTGGACGGCGTGGCGTTTGGACTGTATCCGCCGCAGGGCATTCTATGAGCTGCAAAAGAAACAGGAAAAGCTGCATCTGCTGGAAGGTCTTGCCCGGATTCTGCTGGACATTGACAAGGCCATTGCCATTATCCGGGGCACGGAGCTGGACTCTGAGGTCATTCCCAACCTGATGGTGGGCTTTGGCATTGACGAGGTTCAGGCAAACTTCGTGGCGGAGATCAAGCTGCGCAACATCAATCAGGAGTACATCCTACGGCGCACCCAGGAGATCGAGGAGCTGAAGGCCGCCATTGAGGATTTGAAGGACGTGGTGGAGCGCCCCGCAAGGCGGAAAAAGATCATCCGTGAGGAGCTCACCGCCGTGAAGAAAAAGTATGCCGCTCCCCGGCGCACGGAGATTCTCTACGAATACACCGAGGAGGCGGACACTGAGGAGGAGAGCGTGCCGGACTACCCGGTTCACGTCTTCCTCTCCCGTGAGGGCTATCTGAAGAAGATCACCCCCCAGTCCCTGCGCATGTCCTCTGAACAGAAATATAAGGAGGGCGACCAGGGTAGCCAGTATTGGGAGGCAAACAACCGGGACGAGCTGATGGTGTTCACCAACCGGCAGCAGTGCTATAAGACCACCCTTGACCAGTTTGCCGACACCAAGGCCAGCGTGCTGGGCACCTATCTCCCCACCGCTCTGGGCATGGAGGAGGGAGAGAGCGTGCTCTGGGCGTGCCTCCCCGGAGACTACTCCGGCTGTATCCTCTTCTTCTTTGAAAACGGCAAGGCCGCCAGAGTGGAGCTGGACAAGTACCGGACGCTGACCCGGCGGAAAAAGCTCACCGGCGCCTACAGCGATAAAAGCCCGGTCAGGTCGGTGCTGCTGCTGCGGGAGGAGATGGAGGTGGCCGTCACCTCCACGGAGGGGCGCTGCCTGATTTTCCACACCTCCGCCCTGCTGCCCAAGTCCACCAGAAGCACGCAGGGTGTGGCAGTGATGACCCTGAAGCCCAAGTACCGTCTGGAATCCGCCGTGCCTGTGGAACAGACCAGTATTCAAAACCGTGCCCGCTACCGGGCGAAGAGTCTCCCTATCGCCGGCGCACTGCTGAAGCCGGAGGATCGGGGCGAGGAACAAATCACCCTGTAACCGCCAACCTGTACGGAGAGGAGGAAGCACCATGAAACGGAGAGCCGCTGCGCTGCTGCTGGCTCTGCTTACCCTTTCCGGCTGCTCCTCCATGCTGAACCGCAGCTACCGCTCCGTCAGTCCCCACAGAGCCCAGACGCTGGACGCCGCCGGTTCCGATGCCGCAGGCACCCTTCGGGCAGAGACCTTCGGAGAGCTGGTAAACGATGTGCAGTTCTTCGTCTCCGAGGGAATGCCGGGGGGGATTGTCCACCTGTACGGCTATCCCGGCAGTCTGGACGAGGATCTGGAGCAGCTTCGTGACGAGCTGCTGGAGCGAGACCCCCTGTGCTGCTGGGCGCTGTCCGGCATTGAGTGGGAGCGCTCCCACCTGATTTCCTTCGAGGAGTGCCGCTTTACCTTTCGTTACCGGGTTGACCCGACGCAGATCAGCCGCATACAATCTGCCATCGGCACCACGGCAATCCGTGCGTGTCTGGGGCAGGCGCTGTCCCGGTATGACCGCAGGCTGGTTCTGCAGACCTCCTCCTACTATGGCCGGGAGGAGGTTCTGCTGCAGCTCATCCATCAGGCGTATTACGCCCAGCCGGGCAGTGCGCTGGGCTATCCTGAGGTTTCCATCCTCCTGTATCCCGCCGACCATGACGGCACCCGGATTCTGGCGGAGATTCACTTCTCCTACGGCTCCGACCCGCTCCTGTTAGAGGAGCACGCAAGGCGGGTAGCCGATGCCGCCGCCGCACTGACCCAGGAGGCTCCGGGGCAGGGAGAGGAGGGCTGCCGCCTTCTCTGCTCCCGTCTGGCTGAGCTGAATCACTATTCCCCCAACGGCGCTGCCAGCGTGTTCTCCGCCCTCATCTCCGGCGGTGCGGACAGCGAGGGAATGGCCCTTGCCTTCCAGCTTTTGTGTCAGGAATCCGGGATAGAGTGTCTGCCGGTATCCGGCACGCTGGACGGTGCGCCCCACTGGTGGAGTCTGGTAAAGGTGAACGGGGTATGGAGGCATGTGGATGTCACAGCCTTCTCCGCCGGGCGGGATTTCCTGTTCACGGACAGCCAGATGAGTCCCCGCTACGTCTGGCAGAAGGAGCAGTATCCCGCCTGTAAGGAGGCAGAGCGGGAGGCTTCGGCTGTCCCCTCCCTCTTCCCCTGAATGGGCGAAACGCCTGACCTGCAAAGAGGTCAGGCGTTTGTTATTTCTGTTTTCTCTCCCCTGCGCCGAACATCGCCAGCAGCTTTTCCGGCACCAGCTCCGGATTGATGGCACAGATGTTTTCCAGTGCGCTCACCAGCTCCATCAGGATGATGTAGACGCACACCGCCCCGCCCACCGGGGCGGTGATGCCAATGTCCAGCATATGCTGGGCATAGTCCGCCAAAGCGCCCAGCGTCATTGCCATCAGCAGCGCCAGCTTGTGCCACAGCCCCTCCCGCATGACGGCGCTGGAAAAGGCTTTTGTCGCCCACGCCTTGCACAGACCGGTGACATAGTCCGCCGCAATAAAGGCAAAGACAATCAGGTAGCTGTTCATGCTCTCAGCTCCTTCCCCCAAGTCGGCTGCCTGTCAGCCGATTGCAAACACGCCCACCACATCCGCCATCACCGGCACATTGTTGGTCACGCTGGCCGTGTTCCCGCTGGCCTTTGCCAGCGTGTTGACAAGCTCCATCTGAAGCCGGATGGAATCCCCCCGGTTCACGCAGGTGAGAGACGCAATCTCATTGGAGCGCACTGCCTTCCCCTTGTTCCACACGGAGACCTGAGAGGCACCCAGCTGGGTATAGGTTCCCCCGTTGGTGCCGGAGCGCAGGAAGGGATAGCCCCCGTCGGCGTGGCGAAGGGTCATCGTCAGTGAGGTGCAGCTCACGCTCGCCCCCTGCTTCAGGGGACGTGCCAGGGGGATCAGGAGATCCACCCGCTTGCTTGCGTTGGTGACGATACCGCAGGCAAGATTGATGTAGGTGACGCTGGTTCCGCTGAGCAGCATCTTCTGCCCGCCGATCAGGGCGTTATCCGCCGTAATGTCCCCCTGAAACTGTGCGCTTCCCCTGTAGCCGCTGTAAAAGCTGATGAGGATGGTTGTCTCCGGGGGCACATCCCGTGCGGAGATGGAGGCAGTCATGCCGTAGGGCGTAATGTCGTCGCTCAGGACGGGGAACAACGTCTCCTGCGGGTTGTTATACTGCACCAGATCGTTGTCCACCATCAGGTCATAGTCCCCCGCCTGTACGCTGAAGGAGAGGGGCGTGTCCTCCTCCGTTTTGCTCTTGTTCTTCACCTGCAGTCCCACATACATCAGCCTCAGATTTGCAGGCACGTCCTCATCCTTGGGCAGGGTGATGCTGCGGTTCCACACCTCGTCCCCTACACTGGTCTGAAAGCCCACCTGATAGAGGAAGCTGTTGTCGGGAATCCCCAACTGGATGCCGCCCACCTTTGCGGAAGCGCCGTTGATGATGCCGCCAAACTCGCTGGCTCCGCCGATTTTCAGCGCACGGGCGGTGATATTCTGGGAGAACAGCTTGCGCACCCACGCCTTGTCGGCGTACAGGCTGTTGATCTTCGCCTGCGCCGCCGAGAAGTTGTCCGCCGTCAGCTCCTTGAAGCGGGCAAGGTCAGCCTCCAGCTTCGTCAGCAGCTTTCCCATCGTCCCCTGAAGCCCGGCGGAGGCAAGCTCGCCGTGTCCCGTACTCTCCAGCGTCGCCTTGCACCCGCCGTCCAGCTCCAGCACCACCGACATGGCGGGGACATGGTTCCGGGTGCCGTCCGGCGCAGTCAGCGTGACAATATCCCCCGGCTCCGTGGTCAGGCAGCCAAAGCAGGAGCAGCTTCCCGGACGATACATCCCCAGCGTCTGAAGCTTCTCCCACACGGCGTCTGTGATTTCCTGCGTGGCAAAGGGATTGTCCACCTGAATGACAAGCCCGGAGCCGCTGCCCGCCTCATAGGTGATGCTCCGGTTCAGCTCGGATACAATGCCGTCCGTATCCGCAGACACCGAGGTGTCCCTGCGAACCATCCTCAGTCCCGTCAGTGTCTGGGGTGTTTCCAGCTTCAGGCTCCCTGCGTAATAATCGTCCGGGGTAAGGCTCTGGCCGAAGTCGGAGAACCAGCGCAGCGCAAGCCTGCCCTCTCTGTCGATGACGGCGTTGCACCCCAGAAGCGCAGCCATATACCCCACCATCTCCCGGCAGGTGTGCCCGGTCAGTTTGCCGGAGACAGGCTGGTCAGTCAGACCGGACACATCCCCCAGCTCCAGACCGCATTTGCCGCACACATCCTCCAATACTGCCAGCGCCGTAGAAGGCTCCTCTCCGGCGGCGGGGGCGTAGTCTCCCCCCAGCAGGTACGAGGCGGCGTCATAGGCGGTCAGCTCCTCTGTCTCCTCCCCCTGCTGCCATGTGCTGACGATAAAGCTGCCCAGAGGCAGGTATACCGGCTCAGGTGCAGTCTTCACCTTCGCCTCCAGTGTCACCGTGTCCCCGGAGGCCAGATGTCCGCCGTAGACGGTTGCAGTCAGCTTTGCGGCGCAGACTGCGCCGATGGTGATACTCTCCCCGCCGCAGCAGGAGGAGGTAAGCTGTGCCTTTATCACCTCCTGCTCCGCACCGCCTCCCCGCAGCCGCAGTGCGCAGACACCCCCGGCAAGCGCCTGCCTGATTTGTTCATTTACCTGATACATTTGCTCTTCCTCCCTTCTGGATGTCTCTTCTGTCAAGAGCAGCTTCAGGCTACCACATTTCCCTTGCCGAAAAAATGCAACATGGTCTTTATCCCCCTGTTTCTCAGGAAATCCGCCGTTTTTCTCCGGTTATTGCGCAAAAAGGACGCTTTCGGTTTACCGGAAAGCGCCCCTCGCAAAGGCAGTACGTCCCCGCCTTCGGTTTTGTATTCCACTCTCTCACAGCCTTGTGCAAAGCAGCAGCAAATCCCCCTCCTGCAGCGTATCCCCGCCGCGAGGCAGGATTACGCCGCCCCGGCGGTGGATGGCGGCCAGCCATGTGCGCCGGGACAGCTCCAGCTCCTCTACCGTCTGTCCCGTCCACGGATGCTCCGGGGTGAGCCGCAGGCTTCTCACGCTGATGCCGTTGTCCTTCTCCGCTCCCACGGCGACCAGCAGCACCCCATCCCCCGGCTCCAGCGCCGGGCAGCGAGCCGGAGGCAGCAGCCGGTTTCCCCGCCGCACCAGTGCGCTCACCAGCGCAGAGGGAAGTGCCAGCTCCCCTGCGCTGCGCCCCGCCCACGGGTGCCCGTCCGTCACCGTCACCCAGAGGAATTGGGGCTGCAGCCCCTCCCCGTTCTGGCGGGATTTGATGCGGGTGTACTGCTCCACGAATCCGGCGGAGAGAATACCGGTGGGGATAGCCACCATACCCACGCCCAGAAAGGTTATCATAATCCCGAACAGCCGCCCCATTGCGGTGACCGGGTAGATGTCCCCGTAGCCCACGGTCAGCAGGGTGGACACCGCCCACCAGAAGCCGGAGAAGGCATTTTGAAACACCTCCGGCTGCGCCTCATGCTCCAGCGAGTACATACACAGAGAGGAGGCGGTCATCAGAACCAGAATGATAAAGATGGAGGAGACAAGCTGATCCCGCTTTCCCCGGATGACATCGCCGATGACGCTGAGGGCATCGTAATAGGCGTTGATGCGAAACAGCCGCAGAATCCGTATCACCCGGAACATCCGAAAGGCCACCACCCCCGCCGGGAAGAACACCGGAAGGTAATACGGGGCAAAGGAGAGCAGGTCTACCAGACCGGAAAAGGAGGTCACATAGCGCAGCACCGCCCGCTTCGGCCTGTCCTCCGGGTAGAGGTACTCCGCCGTCCACACCCGCAGGGCATACTCCACCGTAAAGCACAGCACAGTGACCAATTCCAGAGCGTTCATCACCCCCTGCCACGGTGCGGCGGCATCGAAGGTCTCCAGTATGGCAATCACCAGATTGGTGAGTATCAGCAGCATCACCGCAATGTCAAAGCTGCGGCTCACCCTGTCGCTGTCCTGTCCGATTTGGATAATGTCAAAAATACGCCGTTTTCTCTGCTCACTCATGCCCCTGCCTCCCTGAGCGTTCGTCTGAATGGCATTATACCCTAAAGCGCAGGCGGCGGGAAGAGATTTTGGGAAAAACTCTGTTGCCTGAGCGTCCTTTTGCTGATATACTGGTGCTGTGTCGGTGCAGAGGCCCCTCTGCTGCTTTCTCAGCCCCCTTCTGTTCCGCTCCGGCAGTAGTCCACCCTGATTGCGCCGGCCAGCACAGGTCAATCCCGCTGCGCTCCGGCTGTTTACGGAGGAAACCCCTATGGCTACAGACCGCCTGTTTGAACTTGCCTTTCTTTACCGCAAAACAAAGCTGTGGAAACAGCTCTATGATACGGAGTTATTTGCCTTCTGCGACACCGATGACCGGCTCTGCTTCTGCTGCGTCATGGGGCAGAACGGCCAGCACATTGCCCTTGCCGTCTATCCGGGACAGGAGGGCATTGACTCCTTTCGTCAGATTCTCGACGCCCCGGAGGAGATGACCCCCGCCTTTCGCCACGAGCTGTTCTTCTCCCAGCGCTGCCTGCAATGCTGCTTCGAGAACCGGGACGGTCTCTCCCCCGGACAGGAGCAGGAGGCCCGCAGCTACGCCCGGCGGATGGGGCTCACCCTGCGGGGGAAGAATGCCTTCCCCGCCTTTCTTTCCAACCGCCCCGGCAGCATTCCGTGGCCGGAGCTGTCCGAGGGGGAGGATGGGCTGCTGTGCCAGGCGCTGGAATACGCCCTGATGCTCTCCAAAGCGCTGGAGCGCACCGGCAAGGAGGCTCTTGGCTTTCGCTTCTGCATTCCCTGTCAGGGTGAGATTCCCCTTCTGAGCCGGGATTCTGACGGAAACCCGGTCTTTGGCAGGGTTGCTCTGCCTGAGCCTGTACCCCCGGTCTTTCCTGAGCCTGCACCCACGGACGAGCTGAGCCTGAAACGCCTCTCCCGCCTTCAGCGCAAGGGGGAATGGCAGTGCGAGGTGATACTGGCGCCCCAGCCCATGGAGCCGGAGGGGGATGCCGCCCCCGCCTTTCCGGCGCTGCTGCTGTGCTGGGATACGATGAGAGAGATGACCGTCTCCACCCAGCCGGTGCCTCTGGGGGACGGACAGCCGGAGCAATTGCTCAGTGAGTTCTGCGCCCTGATGCTGCGGGAAAACCGCCGCCCTGCCTCCATTCTGGTGCGGGATAGGCGCACCTTTGCCCTGCTGCGCCGCCTTTCTGAGCGGCTCGGCATTTCCCTTGCCATGGAGGATACTCTGGACGAGCTGGACGAGGTGGAGGAGTATCTCTTCTCCGCCCTGCAGGAAGGGAGCGATCTGGATAACGATCTGTCCATCCTTGTGGAGCTGCTCTCCGATCTGGACCCGGACGGTCTGAGAGAGATGCCCGCCGAGCTTCGGGAACAGCTGACCGCACTGGACGAGGCGGGGCTGCTGCCTGAAGAGCTGTCCCGCAAGCTGGCTGCCGCCTTCTCCTCCCGCTCTTCCGGCACCGTCACGCCCATGCCGAAACGCTCCAAGCGGGGCAGACGGCGCAAATACGCAGAGCGCAGCTATGTCATCAGCGTCTCTCTGGGAACCGGCTGCTACCGGCATATCCGCATTTCCGCAGGAGATACCTTTGCAGATCTGTCCGCTGCCATTCTGGATGCCTTCCGTTTTTCCGACGACCACATGCACATGTTCTGTCTGGACAACCGCACATGGGACAGCCGTGAGGTTTACATCAGCGAGAAGGACGAGTACGGGGAGGACGCACGCCTCAGCCGGAGATACCGCCTTGGAGAGGTGGGGCTCCACGAAGGGCAGCGCTTTAAGTACCTCTTCGACTTCGGGGAGGAGTGGCTCTTCCAGTGCCGGGTGCTTCGGGAGCTGGAGGAGGAGACAGAGCAGCCCACTGTGGTTCGCAGCAAGGGCAAGGCTCCCCGGCAGTATGAGCCTCTGGAATAATGACAGCCTCCGGCTTTCGCCGGAGGCTGTCATTGCGCTGTCATCTTTCCTTCACCCGTCCAGACTCCGAAACTCCACCGTGTCCGTGAGGGTTGCATCCCCCTGCAGGTCGGCATACACATAGACCAGCGAAAAGCCGCTGGGCTCCCCCGGTACATCGGAGTGCGTCTGGCAGAGGATGCAGTAATTCATTCCCGCAACCACCTGCGTCCCCACCAGCGCCACAGGGGTATAGGCCACGCCTGCCAGCTCCTGCACCGCAATGTCAAGGGCTGCGCAGGCCTCCTCCGTCAGCTCCGGGGTCTCCGGCATCGACCATCCCCCCATCAGCCCCTCTTCCGGCACCTCCACCGCACTGTTCAGGAAGTCCGTGATCTCCACTCTGCCCTCTAAGTCCTCATAGAGATACACAATGGTATAGGCCGCCTCAGCGTCCTGCTCCTCAGGGGTCATTTTGCACAGCAGGCAGTAGTTGCTCCCCGCCACCACCTGTGAGCCGATATAGGCAATCGGCTCCAGCCGGGCGCCGGAAAAGCGCTCCATCGCCCTGTCCAGCACGGACTGGATGTCCGGCGTGATGACCGGGGAATCTGCCAGCTCCCAGCCGCCCTCCACCGGGGCATCCTCCACGGGAAGAATCGTCTCCCATTCCATGTCCTCTGCTTCATCAGGAAGGTTCTCCCCCTCCTCCGCCGGTGCCTCCCCCTCAGCTATCTCGGCGGTTCCGGTCTGTACGCAGGCGGTGAGTGCAAGCAGGCACAGGGCGGTGAGGATAATAAAGATTCTTTTTTTCATCAGTGATTCTCCTTGTCTTTTATCGGTTGAACAGGTTGGCGCCCTCCTGTTTCAGGCCGCACCGCAGCCCTCCCAGAGGACATTACATCCAGAATTGCAATTACAGTTGATGTCTGGTAAAATAACAGGCCAGCAGATCAATAAAGGAGCATGATACCATGACTGTCATTGAGAACAAAACATTCGATCAGGAACGTGCGCTGTACGGCTGCTCTGACATTCGTGTGACAGGCTGCCGGTTCGACGGCCCGGCCGACGGAGAGAGCGCCTTTAAAGAGGGCAACCACATCACGGTGGAGGACAGCTTTTTCAACCTTCGCTACCCCTTCTGGCACGACGAGACCCTGCACATAGAAAACTGCGAGCTGACGCCCCTGTGCCGTGCCGCACTGTGGTACTCCCGCCATGTCACCATCCGCAATTCCAAGCTCCACGGCATCAAGGCGCTCCGGGAGTGCGCCGACGTGCGCATGGAGCACTGCGACATTGTCTCCCCGGAGTTCGGCTGGTCCGTGGCGGGCATGGAAATGAAGGACAGCAGTGCAGAGAGCGAATACCTTATGCTCCGCTCTGAGCGTCTCCGCTTTGACCATGTGTCCCTGAAGGGGAAATACTCCTTCCAGTATATCACCGACTCCCAGTTTACCAACTGCACCTTTGACACCAAGGACGCCTTCTGGCACGCAAAGAACGTGGTGGTGCGGGACAGCGTCATCCGCGGGGAGTATCTGGCATGGTACTGCGAGGACGTGACCTTTGAGCGCTGCACCATCATCGGCACCCAGCCTCTGTGCTACTGCAAAAACCTGCGGCTGATCGACTGCAAAATGGAGGACGCCGACCTCGCCTTTGAAAAATCTCAGGTAGAGGCCACTCTGCTTACCCCGGTGGTCAGCATCAAAAACCCCGCCTCCGGGCGTATCCTGCTCCCCGCCGTGGGTGAGATCATCCGGGACGACCCCCACTCCGCAGGGGAAGTGGTGCTCACCGGCAATGAGGCGTAACCGGGCGTATTCACAATTCCTTCACGATTTGTTTCAAAACCGTCCAACAGTTCCCCGCCCTGTTCTGGTATGATAACCGTGCGACGGGGATAACCCCTGTCCCTGTCCGTGTTGTTTTTCTTTCTCTTTCTCTTTTCTCTTTTTGCTGAGCGCCGCCGGAGGAATCCGGCGGCGCTTGGCTGTTTTACAAAAGCCGCCGGCTCCACTCGCTCTCCCGGAATCCTGAGAGCACAAAGTCCTCTCCGATCAGCAGGGGACGCTTCACCAGCATACCGTCTGAGGCCAGCAGGGCAAGCTGCTCCTCCTCCCCCATGGCGGGCAGCGCATCCTTCAGCCCCAGCTCCCGGTAGAGCGTTCCGCTGGTGTTGAAAAACCGCTTCAGCGCAAGTCCGCTGCGCTTTTGCCACTCCCGCAGCTCCTCCGCCGTGGGGTTCTCCTCCCGGATGGGGCGTTCCTGGACGGCGATGCCATGGGCATCCAGCCACTGTTTCGCCTTCCGGCAGGTGGAGCATTTGCTGTAGCACAAGAAAACCATTGTTATCCCACTCTCTTCCCTTACGGCTCCCTCCCGGTTTTTAAGGAACCGCTGAACAAATCAGGCTACGGCGTCTGAGCGGTCTGTTTTCCGCCATCCGGGTCTAAAATCCCTTGAAATACGTCA
>CAJOOV010000180.1 GCA_905236265.1 uncultured Oscillospiraceae bacterium
ATCACGTCGCCCGGGTCGGAATCCGCGCGCACCACGTTCTTCCTGGGCGCCGCGGCCATCACCGCGCCGATCTCCATCCGCTTCGCGACATAGTCCGGATGGTAGATTTCCTTCACGTATCCCGTGGCAAGGCCGATCTGGTTGCCGTAGGAGGAGTATCCGGCGGCGGAGGTTACCGCCAGCTTCCGCTGGGGCAGGCGGCCGGGAATGGTCTGGTCAATGGGGGTTCTGGGGTCTCCGCAGCCGGTGAGACGCATTGCCTGATAGACATAGGCTCTGCCTGCCAGCGGGTCACGGATAGCGCCGCCGATGCAGGTGGCAGCGCCGCCGAAGGGCTCGATCTCGGTAGGATGGTTGTGGGTCTCGTTTTTAAACTGCAGCAGCCAATCCTCCTGCTGTCCGTCCACCTCTACGGGAATATGGATGGAGCAGGCGTTGATCTCCTCACTCTCGTCCAGATTGGGCAGCATTCCCCGCTTTTTCAGCACCTTTGCCCCGGCTGTGGCAATATCCATCAGGGTGCGGGGGCGCAAGGCCGCCCGGTCTTTGCCGTAGACCTCCTCCCTGTCAGCCAGATAGCGGCGGTAGGCGGCGGATACGGCGGGGTCTTGAATCTCCGTGTGGTCGATATGGGTGGAAAAAGTGGTGTGGCGGCAGTGGTCAGACCAGTAGGTGTCCACCACCTTTAATTCCGTCACCGTGGGGTCCCGGTGCTCCTGATCCCGGAAGTACGCCTGTAAAAAGCGCAGATCGTCCAGATCCATAGCCAAGCCGTAGGACGCACGAGTCGCCTCCAGCTCCTGCTCCGTCTGGGAGATGAAGCCGCATAGGGTCTCCACGCCGGTGGGCAGGGGATACTCCACGGCGAGGGTCTCCGGCTTATCCTCCTTTGCCTGACGGCATTCCACCGGGTTGATGAGGTAGCCGGACACCCGGCGCATTTCCTCGTCCGTCAGGGTTCCAAGCAGGAGATAGACCGTTGCGGAGCGCACCACCGGCCTGTCACAGCCTGCCAGAAGCTGGATGCACTGGGCACAGGAGTCCGCCCGCTGGTCAAACTGTCCCGGCAGAGGCTCCACAGCGAGCATACGGTGGGGCTGCTCCACGGCGGGAAGCGCCTCTTCGTAGAAATCATCGCACATGGGCTCAGAGAACACCGTGGTTGTGGAGCGCAGGAACACGTCCCGGTCAATCCCCTCCACGTCATAGCGGCAGAAGATGCGCAGTCCCTCCAGCCCGGAGAGCCCCAATTGTTCTTTCAGTTCGTGAAGGGTCTGCTGCGCCTTCACATCATAGCCCGGACGTTTTTCTGCATAGCAGCGGAAGACTTGTTTCATAAGGGTACTCTCCTTTTCTCTGTCATCAGATCAGCGTAATCACAGATGCCATCGAGCCTCTTGCGGCACCGGTGGAGCGGTGGTTGAAGTAGCGCTCCCTGTGGCAGCCGGTACACTCTTCGCAAATATCAATCTGAGCCACGCCGCTCTCCCGGAGCAGTGCGGCGTTAATGCCTTTCAGGTCTACATGATACCGTCCGTCCCCGGCGGGGCGGATATATGGGCGGGCTAGGGTGCCAAGGGAGGCGGTCATGGCAGATGGGACATCCTCATGGCACAAAAAGCAGCAAGAGGCGATGCCTGGGCCAATGGCGGCGCAGACATCAGCCGGGCGGGAGCCGTAGACCTCACCCATGCGCTGCACCGTATGCCTCACGATTCCCTGAGCGGTTCCCCGCCAGCCTGCGTGGCTGGCAGCGACAACCCGGCGCACCGGGTCATAAAACAGGACGGGAATACAGTCGGCGGTGAAGATGCCCAGAATCACGCCGGGCACGTCCGTCATCAATCCGTCCGCCTCATAATCCCGCTCCCGGTCAAGACCCTTGCCCATATCGGCGGCGGTGCAAAGGCGGACATGGTGCCCGTGTACCTGACGGGCGAGCACCAGATGCTCCGCCGTCCCTGCTCCCACGGCCTGCAGAAAGCGGCGGTAGTTCTCCCGCACGGCGGCGGGGTCATCCCCTCTGGTATGCCCCAGATTCATACTGGCATAGATGCCCTTGCTGACCCCGCCCAGCCGGGTGGAAAAGCCGTGGGCAGTGCCGAGCTGATGGGAGATCAGACTGCTTTGCAGCCATACAACGCCGGACTCGTTTCTGCACTCTCTCACCGGCACTTATTCCATCCCCCGGTTGCGCCCATGGCACTTCTTGTATTTCAGCCCGGAGCCGCAGGGGCAGGGGTCGTTGGGACCCGGCTTCTTCGCCTTGCGCACAGGGGTCTTTCGAACCTTTTCCTGTCCGTCTCCTCCCCCAGCGCTCTCCCCTGTCACCTTAGCCACAGCCTTGCGCTCCACCTTCGGGGTCTGTACCCGTGCGATGAAAATCTGGCGCACGGCATCGTGCTGGATGGCGGTGTTCATCTGCTCGAACATATCCGCACCCTCCCGCTTATATGCCTTCACCGGGTCTTCCTGACCGTAGGCCTGCAGGCGGATGCCCTGCTTCAGATCGTCCATGGCGTCGATGTGATCCATCCAATACTCATCCACCACACGAAGGAAGATCACACGTTCCAGCTCACGCATCAACTCCTCGCCCAGCGCCTGCTCCTTCCGGCTGTAGAAGGCGTGGGCACGCTCCTTCACCTGCTCACTCACCTGCTGGGCGGTCATGGAGGACAGCTCGCTGTCCGTGTAGTTCAGCTCATCCGGCCGCAGGAACACGCCACGGTAGGGCTTTAGTGCCTCGGCGAGGTCATCGGCGGCAATATGCCCCCGCTCCCCTGCCAGACCGGCCACGGCCTCGTCGATCATCCGGTCGATCATGGCCTGAATACTGGGCTTCAAATCGTCGCCCTGAAGCACCCGGCGGCGCTCGCCGTAGATCACCTCACGCTGGGTGTTCATCACGTCGTCGTAGTCCAGCACGCTCTTTCTGATCTGGAAGTTCCGGCTCTCCACCCGCTTCTGGGCGTTTTCGATGGCACCGGAGAGCATTTTTGCGTCAATGGGGGTATCCTCGTCAATCTGAAGGGTGTCCATCAGCCGGGCAATCCGTTCAGAGCCAAACAGGCGGAGAATATCATCCTCCAGAGACAGGTAGAAGCGGCTCTCGCCGGGGTCGCCCTGACGGCCGGAACGTCCTCGAAGCTGGTTGTCAATCCGGCGGGACTCATGGCGCTCCGTGCCCAGAATATACAGACCGCCTGCCTGCCGTACCTGCTCCGCCTCCTTTGCGATCTCGCCCTTATAGGCATCCATACGCTGGCGGAAGAAGGTGCGGGCGTTGAGAATCTCCTCGTTGTCGGTGTCGGCGTAGCCCGTGGCCTCGGCAATGACCTCGTCGTCATAGCCCTTTCTGCGAAGCTCCGCCGTGGCAAGATACTCGGCGTTGCCGCCGAGGATAATATCGGTTCCGCGGCCCGCCATGTTGGTGGCGATGGTGACCGCGCCGAATTTACCGGCCTGGGCCACGATCTCGGCTTCCCTTTCATGCTGCTTGGCGTTCAGCACCTCATGCTTGATGCCGCTGCGCTTGAGGGCGTGGGAGAACTGCTCCG
>CAJOOV010000181.1 GCA_905236265.1 uncultured Oscillospiraceae bacterium
CGGGTGGGAAAGCCGCTGTTCTTCGCCCTTCTTGCCGCCTGCTCCGATGCCCTGCCTGTACTGGGCTCCGGAATTGTCCTTGTGCCATGGGCGGCTGCAAGGCTGATGCAGGGGGACTGGTATACGGCGGCAGGTCTGGGGATTCTCTGGGCTATGCTTTCCCTGTGCCGCTGTATCTTAGAGCCTCGGCTTCTGGGCAGGCAGACAGGGCGCTCTCCCCTTTTGTCCCTGCTGGTGCTGTATGCCGGGCTTCGTCTCGGCGGTGTTGCCGGGCTGATTCTGGCTCCGGTTACCTTTAATGCCCTCACCTATCGTGTTGAAACAGAAGACAGCCCGGCATAAGCCGGGCTGTCAGGAATGACTGGTTTATTTAGCTGCGCCAGCAAATCCGCTCCATAATCTGTCTCCACAGCTCCACAGAGGGATTGCCGTCATAGTTGATGGTCTCCGCATTTTCATAGCCTGTCCAGACGGCAGCGGTGTACTGGTCGGTATAGCCGGCGAACCAGCGGTCGAAGTCATCGTCTGTGGTTCCGGTCTTGCCCGCCGCAGTGATGCCCTGCATCTTTGCGTTCTTTGCCGTGCCGTCGGTGACAACACGCTGGAGCATTTCATCCATCTGCTGAACCGTGCTCTCCTTGAGAACTGCTGTTCCGGCGGCATATCCGGTGATGATAGGCTGACCGGCGGCATCAAAGGTGACGTCATAGCCGTCTGTGCGAAGGACGATATTTCCGTCGCTGTCCGTCACCACACTGTACACATAGGGCTTTGTGTAAATGCCGTCTCTGGCAAAGACCGCATAAGCCCCGGTCATCTCATACACAGAGACTCCCTTGGTCAGACCGCCCAGAGACAGGGGCGCCAGATCAAGGTCAGTGTAGTACTTGCCGGAGGGGCCGGTATAGCCCTCCACCAGAGAGGTGATGCCGAAGCGCTCCTTTGCAAAGGAGAAGGCATACTGGGGACTCACCCGCTGCAGCACCTGTGCCGCAACGGTGTTCAGGGACTGCTCCACGCCATAGCTCACCGTCACCATGTCTCCGGTGGGGCGCTTGCCGTGGTTGGACTTGGGGAACAGGTCTCCGTTGCTGAGACGGATGGAGCTGTCCTCAATCAATGAGTCCGGCGTCACCGCACCCATTTCCAGTGCGGGGGAATAGACTGTCAGGGGCTTGATGCTGGAGCCGGGCTGGCGCAGGGTCATGGTTGCCATATTCCAGACCCGGTTTCCGGTCTTTTCTCCGATACCCCCTGCCACTGCCACAACTGCGCCGGTTTTGTTGTCGATCACCGTAGCCGCCGAGATCAGATTCTGCCCCCGTGTGGAGGTATGTCCCGGCAGAACGTCTCCGTTTGTCAGCACCTGATCCAACTGCTGCTGAACCACCGGGTTGAGACAGCTATAAATCTGCAGTCCGCCAGAGTAGATCATCTGAACTGCGGTCTGTTCGTCAATGTTATACTCCCGCTGCAGGTCAGCGGCAACCTGAGAGAACACCGTCTCTGTATACCAGCTCCAAACGCTGCCATCCAGACTGGTCTGTTCGCTGCCCTGTTCCTGCTGGTCTCCCCGCATGAGCACAAGGGGAGTTGCCTTGGCTGCGTCCCGCTCCTGCTCAGAGATATAGCCCTGCTCGCACATCTGATCCAGAACCAGATTCCGTCGCCGGACATTGTTTTCCGGGTGCGCCTCCGGGTTATAGACCGCCGGATTGTTGGTGATGGAAATCAGAGAGGCGCACTCCGGCAGGGTCAGCTCTCCCGGCTCCTTGCCGAAATAGCGCTGGGAGGCGGTATACACGCCGTAGCAGCGGTTTCCCAGATAGATTCGGTTCAGGTACTCCTCCAGCGTCTCCTGCTTGGTATGGTTATCGTCAAACTCCAACGCCTCAAAGATTTCCAGCACCTTACGTTTTACCGTTGTCTCTGTATTTCCGGTCACGTTTTTGACCAGCTGCTGGGTGATGGTGGAGCCGCCCTCCTGACGCTGTCCGGTGAGCAGGTGCAGCATGGCGCTGGTGGTGCGCACCCAGTCAACGCCGCTGTGCTCCCAAAAGCGCTTATCCTCAATGGCCACGGTGGCGTTGATGAGATTTTGAGGGATGTCCTCATAGCTGGCCCAGACCCGGTTTTCCGAGCTGTGAAGCACCTGCTCCGTCTGATAGGTGCCGCTGGCGGGGTCAAGGTAGAAGATTGCGGATGTCTGCGCCGTATCAGAGCGCACCAGATTCAGGGCACGGTTGGCCTCCTCAGCCTCAGGAAGGATGACCTGCTGAACATAGTTCGCCCCGTACCATGCAAGAATGACACCTGTGGCAGCACCGATGAGCAGCAACGTGCCCAGTACGAGAAATAACCACTTGATAATTGTTGCGAGAACCTCTACAACAGGATTGGACTGGTCACTTGTCATGAGACTGCTACCTCCGTCAAAGTCCATGTGTAAGCGCCCTGCAAAGCCGGCGGCAGACACAACAAACCGATTACCCAGACTATTTTACCGCAACACTTCCCGTTCGTCAATCAGAAAAGCGGTTCTATCCGGGCATTTTTACCTGATTTCTATTCCATGCCGGGATAGCAGGCTCATTTTTGGGGAATACTTCCACATAAGGAGGTGATTGCCATGGCCGGAAAAAAAGCTGACCTGCTTCTGGCCGCCGCTGCCCTTGCCGTAACGGTCTTTACCACCGCCCTGTGTGTCTCGCTGCTGTACCATGGAGAAACCCATGCGCCCGCAGCGCTGGCGCTTGCCTCCTCTCAGGTGGAGGCAGAACAGCAGGCGGAGAAGGAGGAATACCTGATAAAAACGGTAGAGGGCGAGGTCTGTATCCTGCAGGAGGGGCATGACCCCGTTTCCACGGGACTGTCTGCAAAGCTGCTCCCCCAATCTGACCGGGAGGCGCTGGAGCTGGGTATCCCTGTCCACAGCCGTGAGGCGCTGACGGCGCTGCTGGAGGATTTGGGCTCCTAGTGTACTGACACGACCATCTTCAAACTAATCTTGCGCCCATTTGCGCCTGTGCTTCGTTGTCGTCCTCACCGGGCGTCAGCCC
>CAJOOV010000182.1 GCA_905236265.1 uncultured Oscillospiraceae bacterium
GATAGCATTGATGCCCAGCTGTCCGGAACCGAAGCCGATGCGTTCTACCCAGCCCAGACTGGCTTCCGGATCATTGTGTTTTGTTGCCAGAGATACCATGTTTGTTTCCTCCATTTCTTTTTTTGCGGTGAGGTTGTTTCTCTTTCCATGTCTGTACTATACCATGCGGCGTGCCTATCATCTACCGTTATATTATTATTTTTGTCTTTATCTTGTCATCAATTACCCTGACCGTAATTGATTCTCAGTTTGGCGAACAGGTCGCTGAGAATAAGTCTGGGATTGATTTTTTTGAACACCCGGATGGGGCGGTTGTCGGTATCAAAGTGATAGGTCATGTCCTGTGCGTCAATTCTCGGTGCGGGACGCTCATCAAACAGATCCTGATTAAAGGGGTCATCCAAAAAGATGCCTACAGTGGGACTGTCTCCCAGACCCCAGGACTCGCCGTTGGGCCAGTACGGAATATCCGCCGTGTCCTCATTGACCTGAAGCAGCTGGTCAAACAAATACTTGCCCACCTTGCCGCATGGCTCTACATAGAGCTGAAGCTCGCTGAGGGTGACGCTCATGCCCCGGTACACATCACCGGGAATCTGCCAGACAGGCACCTGAGAGCTCATGACCACATTGGCGGCGGCAATGTCCTGATAGGTGTTGAACTCAAAGCCGCCCTCGGGATACTTGCCCCCTCCAATCCATACCACCGTCATCCGGTTGGCGATCTCCGGGCAGAGCAGCAGTGCAGAGGCAATGTCCGTCAGTCCCCCCTGACAGGCGATGTACAGGGGATGAGGATCCTCCCGCAGCGCCTCCTCAATGATAAACCGGGCGCCTTCGGAGTCCATGGGAGTGTGCTCATCCGGCATGGGAACCTCAGAGCCAAGCAGGGCAGGCACATCGTGAATCTCCATCAGGTCGAGAATCCGGTTCACTTCCTCCAGACTGGCAGTGGCACTTTTCCCGCTTTGATACATCTTCTGGCTCAGGTCAAAGTGGGCAGCCACCACCCCTTTGACGATAAACTTGGGGGTAAGCAGGTGGCGGACGAGGGCATACTGGTCGTCCGCTTCGTTTTTGCAGTCGGTGTGGACAATCATGCGGATCTTCTTCTGCTCCGGGACACGGAAGTGGTACTTACCGCTCATGTTTCATTCCTCCTGATGGTGTTCAATTCTCATAAAACCGCATATCGCCCCAGACCTCCATAAGATGGCGGCGGTCCAGCTGTTCGGTGCGGCTCTCCCGGTCATAGATACGCACCGGGGAGTGCTCCCCCTCAAAGCGCTGCCAGTCCGGGTTTGGCTCGCCGGTGGTGATAAAGCGCACCCAATCACCGTGGATGTCCCTGCACAGTTGGTCAAAGACCTCAGGAGCCTCCCCTTCAAACTGGAATTTACTGAAGGGATGTTCGGGGCGTTCAAAGACAGCGGGCAGCTCAAAGGCGTGGCTGGCCTTCCAGCCGGAAACTCTGCCGCTCTTGGTCACCAGCTCAAAGCGGTACATCCACACATCTTCAGTAAACTGCCTCTGCGCCAGCGCCACCTTGACGGCGGGCATTTCAAAGGCATAGTCCGTGGCAAAGCGGATGAAGGCATCGCCGCCCAGCTGACGAATATCCCCCTCCAGCGGCGGCACCGAGGAGGACAGGGACTTGGCGGAGTCCTTGAACAGGCGGAAGTAGTCCCGTCCGTCCTCATGATAGAAGCCGATGATCTGGGGCAAGGCATCGCTGTGACCGTTGCGCTCCATCATCTCCGTCACCATGGTCCAGTTGTTGGGGAAGCCGGTATTCTCCGGGTGGACGAACATGGTGCCCTCGTGCATATTGGTGCCGATGATGATGCGGATACCCTTTGCCGCCCCTGCCCGGAGTGCGTCAATGGGACGCTGGGGCAGCAGGTCGTCAATGACGGGGCCGGGAAGGAACATGCCGGGATTCTTGTACTGGTGCTTTGCCTGCACATACTCATGCCCAAAGAGAAACAGTCTGGGGTCATCCCGGCGCAGATGTTCGGACATCTCCTTTTCCGTCCAGTGCATCCCCTCCAGAAACAGGTCAATGTTCTCCCGTGCCGTCTGGTGGGTCATCACGCAGTTGGGCAGACCGCTCTCGATGATTGCCTGCTGGAAGCAGCCCTTCACGCCGGGGCAGACCAGCATATTCACCACGCTGGCACCCCCTGCGCTCTCGCCGCCGATGGTAATGCGGTCAGGGTCGCCGCCGAAGGCCTCCACGTTGTCGTGAATCCAGTTCAGGGCAAGAATCTGGTCGCTGAGACCGCAGTTGGACTGGAAGTCCTCACAGCCGGGGTAGGTGGTAAAGTCGTAGAAGCCCAGAATGTTGGTGCGGTAGTTGAAGGAGAAGAACAGGATCCCGTCCCGGACAAAGGCATCCCCCCGGTACATCTCGTCTGCGGAATAGCCGGTGTTATAGCCGCCGCCGTAAATCCAGATGAACACCGGCAGCTTGTCCCCGGTGAGGGGGCGCTGGACATTGACGGTAAGGCAGTCCTCGTCACCGATCACCTGACCGTTATTGTACTGGATGGGGGCGGGGCTGTAGTCCTTTGCGTCAAAGACGCCCTCCCACGGGGAGATGGCCACAGAGCGCTTGAAGCGCAGGGGGCCTACCGGCGCCTCCGCATAGGGAATGCCCAGATACTCGATTTTTCCCTCCCGTTCATAGCCCCGGACCATGCCGGAGGTGGTGTTTACCAAATACTCTGCCATGATACTTCCTCCTTTATCCAATGACCTGACGGGAGACCTCCGCTCCCAGCTTTGCCAAATTCGCTTTGCTGCCTGTCATGCGCTGAATGGCCTTTGCCCTTGCCCTGGGCTGGCAGCCCTCCTCCGGGTCAGTAAAGAGACCGAAGTAAACCTCAGTAAGTCCGCCGATCTGGTTTTGCTCAATGCCGCCCCGGCGGAGCATGGCGTTTTCGTTGAGCAGACGGAAATTATGCAGGGTGCGGACGTAGGGCAGCTCCTGTGCGATGCGCAGCAGCTTCTCGTTATAACCAGCGTAGCGCCGCTCCCAATCCGGATTGCCGCAGTCGGTGAACCCGGTCTCGGTGAGCAGCACCTGCTTATGCCCGTCGCCGTATTTCTTCATCACCTTGTAGGCAGCGTCGTTGTAGCTTTTCCACAGCTGATCCGGCTCGTCTACGTCCAGAAACAGGTCTGCGTCAGGCACTTCTTTGTTAGTGAACACATAGGGATGCCATGCCACAAGATCAAAATAGTCGTCGGTATTGTCCGACCAGAACCGTCCGCTTTTGATCCGGGAATAGACCTTGTCCAGCGTCCATGCCACGCCGTACATCACCGGAAGATAGTCCGGCATATCCCCGCCCAGCCCCGGCGTGGATAATGCCGGGGAGAAGGAGGCCACCTTTGCCTTGGGGTTGGCTCTGCGCACGCCCTTCGCGGCAAAGTACATCATGTCCACCGCAATGTCCATTTTCTCATCTGCGGTGAAGGGGGCGGACATATCGGAATCCAAAAAGCCGTCCGGGTGGAGAAAGGCGTTCAGGTTCCATTCGTTGCCCACCTCCCAGATGCTCACCTGCGGGAACAGGGAGACCACGGTGTACCAGCTCTGTTCCAGTAGCTCCAGCGCCTGCATATAGAGGCTGCCGGGGGTCAGGTCACGCTTTGGCATGGCGTGTCCCTTGCGCTGACGGCATCCGACCGGGAGGAACCATTCGTGGCTCATGCCGGTCACTTCGACATCCAGCTCTTTTGCTTTCTCCAGCAGCCTTCTGTGCCGTTCCACTTCCTCCAGATTGGGGGTGACAGGGTCGCAGAGCAGCTCAGTCAGGTGCATCCATGACCGGTAGGCATTGCAGCCCAGTCCCGTTACCAATTCCAGATAGGCGGGGGCGTCAATGCCCTGATCCCGCTGGCGCTGGATGAGGGGCTCACCCACGCCGAAAAATCTGTTCTTCTCCATGATTGCCTCCTTTGGTGTATCATCTCTGTTGTGTCTATTGTAAAGCTGCCCGCGCTTTTGTTCTACCTTTATTTTATCTTTTTTGTCGTAAATTTGCTATAATCTACTGTTCAACCTCCGCTGCTTGTGTTAAGATAAGGACAGCACACGGGAAGGAGAGGCTTACTATGGCGGACAATCACATTCGTATGCTCTGTTCGGTGATTAAGGTGGATTTGGTCTATGAAAAACCGGGAGAGGCTCCCGTCCCTTTTTTTGACAGCGTGGAGGACAGCCCCCTGATGCAGCGGAAGGTCTTGCGGGATATGCTGCGCCTTGGCGCTGCGTCTCAGAAATCCCCCTATCTCTACCCGGCGGAGTATGGCATGTTTTATGCCTCCTTTCATGCCGGGGAGGGCTACCTCTACATGGGACCCATGTGTTCCGAACGGCTGAACCCCGCCAAACGCCGCCAGATGTATCACGTCTACGGCATTGACAGCGGAAAAGCCCGGACGCTCCCGGTGTTTTCCCTGCCGGAGATTCGGAATATGGTGCTGCTCACCAACTCCGCTCTGAAAAACGGGAATCTGGAAAACGAGGAGCTGATCCGGCTGAACCAGATCATCAGCGGCACGGATACCGGAATCCTCCACGAACAGACGAAGTTTGTGCTGAAAGAGGAGGCAGAAAACGACGATGCCTCCTACCGCCACAGCTACCACGAGGAGCAGCTTCTCATGCACGCCATCCGGGAGGGGCGCACCTCTGATGCCATCCGTCTGGCGGAGAACATGGACAGGGACAGCGGGCGGCTTTCCTCCCACGAGATTGCCCACTGGAAAAACCTTGCCATCATCGGCATTGCGCTCTGTACCCGTGCTGCCATTGAGGGCGGCGTTTCCCCGGAGGAGGGGTACCGTCTCAGCGGGTACTACATCCAGAAATGCGACAACGCACAGGACAAGGCCCATCTTCTCCACTACCGCAACCGAGCCATTGAGGAACTGTCCACCCGTGTGGAGCAGCAAAAGGCACGTCCCCACTGCTCCGGCAATGTGGAGCGGTGCAAGGACTACATCAAAAAGCACTACCGTGAAAAAATCTATCTGGAAGACATTGCGCAGGCTCTCAACCTCAGCCCCACCTATCTCTCCAAGCTGTTCAAAAAGGAGACCGGGCAGTGTATGCAGGACTTCATCAACGAGGAGCGGGTCTTTCGCGCCTCCAATCTGCTGATGTACTCTGACCTGTCCCTCTCTGAGGTGGCGGAGTACGTCCACTTCCCTTCTCAGAGCTATTTCGGCAAGGTGTTCAAGCAGGTGAAGGGAATGACCCCAAAGGCATTTCGAGACCGTTTTCACAGTGCAGAGGCGATGGA
>CAJOOV010000183.1 GCA_905236265.1 uncultured Oscillospiraceae bacterium
AGACGACGGCGCAGGAGATCCTCTACAGTGCCCCCTCCGCTACGGGGACGAAGCTGGTCACCGTTCCCAAGGGCAGCGCCGTGACAGTTCTGGGAGGCAGCGTCACCTCCTCTGAGGTCTATATCAACCGGCTGTATTTTCCCTATTGGTATCAGGTGAAGGTCACTGTCTCCGGCAAGAGCTACACCGGCTACATCCATGAACAGAGTGTCAGGGTGAATCAGGTCTATCACATCAAGACCAATTCTACAAAGAGCATTTCCTCCGTGACCAAGGTGACGGGCTATTCCGGGCCGGTTTATTACGAGAGCAGCGATCCCTCGGTTGCCACCGTCACCGCTACCACAGGACTGATTAAGGCTGTGGGCAGCGGCAGCTGCACCATCTATGCCATCAGCGGCGGCGGGAGTTTTGACGCAATCGGCGTGAAGGTCTCCTCCTCCGGTACGGCCAGCAGCGATAAAGAGGGCAGCGGCCCCAGCATCGGCACCCCCGGCAGCTATGTGGTGCCCCCCGCCATTTCCGATTCCCCGGTTCTTACATCCGCCCTCGCCATAAACGACGGCGTACAGGTGAAATGGGCGGAGTTCCCCAATGCGGAATCCTACAACGTCTATCGAAAGACCTCTGGATCCGGCTGGAAGCTGGTTGCAAACACCTTCACCAATGACTATCTGGATTGGGATGTGGAGTCCAATACCCAGTATACCTATACGGTACGGGCATTTGTCAACGGCGCTCTCACCGGCTTTGACAAAACAGGTATCTCCATTCTCTTTCTGGAAACGCCCCTGATGGAGTCCGCAGAGGCGGATGCCACCGGTGTCACTGTCACATGGCAGAGTGTCAGCGGTGCGGCGGGCTACCGGGTCTACCGCAGAATCAGCAGTGGAAAATGGTCGCTGCTGACCACCCTCACCTCAGGAAAAACCACCACCTACCGGGATACGGACAGCGCCCTGAAGGCGGGAAATGAGTATATTTACACCGTGCGGGCAATCAACGGAAGCCAGCGTTCCTACTATGATACGGCAGGCGCCTCCGTCATCCTGTTTGAGTCCGTCAATGAGCTGACTACGCCAAAGCTGACGGCCATTTCCAATGTCCCCAGAGGGGTACAGATCAACTGGGATACCGTTCCCGCCGCCGGGTTCTACCGGGTCTACCGGAAAAGCGGAGGCTCCAGCTGGCAGCCGCTGGGGAATGTGACCACCCCGTGGTATTTGGATACCGCTGTCACCTCCAATACCTCCTATACCTATACGGTGCGTGCCTTCCGGGGGACAAAGTATTCGGGCTTTAGTATCAGAGGGCTGACGATTCTCCATCTGTCCACGCCGGAGCTTGTTTCGGCGGATGCCTCCTCCAGAGGCATCACCCTGCAGTGGAAGGCTGTCACCGGGGCGAAGGGCTACCGAATCTACCGCAGAAGCGGGGGCGGCAGCTGGTCCATTGTCAAAAATGTTGGTAATATCACCTCCTACACAGATAACAGCGGTCTGGTGATCGGAACACGGTACATCTACACTGTCCGTGCCTTTTCCGGGAATACCTTTTCCTCCTATGTGGCAGGGGGAGTGTCCTCCATTGCAGGGGCAACCCTGTCCACGCCTGCGCTGGTCAGTGCTTCAAACACGGCAAACGGCATCCGGTTCCAGTGGAAGGCAGTTTCCGGGGCGAAAAACTACCGCATTTACCGCAGAGTAAACGGGAGCGTCTGGAGTATCCTTGGTTATACTACTTCCCTCTCCTATCTGGATAAAAATGTCACAGACGGCACAAACTACACCTACACCGTGCGGGCGCTGTCCGGGTCAGACATCTCCAGCTATAACAACGGCCTGACCGTCCGGCGGCTCTCCGTTCCGAAGCTCTTATCCACCAGCGCAGATGCTAACGGTATCACGCTGAAATGGAATGCCGTCACAGGGGCAAACAGATACTGGGTCTTCCGCAGATTACCGGGAGAGAGCTGGGAGCTGCTGCAGGCGGTGACCTCCACCTCCCTGACGGACAACAAGGGTCTGATTAAGGGAAAACGCTATATCTATACTGTCCGGGCGCAGTACGGCTCCTCCGTGTCCTATTACAACGCCACCGGGCTTTCCGCCACTGCGGCGGCAGACGGTGCAGAGGTGCTGGTCAGCTATGTTACTACGGGAACGCTGAATTACCGCACCGGGGCTGGCACCTCCTACCCTCTGGGCGGAACCTTCCGCAGCGGGGAGAAGGTTCAGGTAGTCAAGGGAGCGGCTGTCAATGTGGGCTCCACAGCGTGGTACAGGGTGAAGGTGAACGGAAGCTATTACTATGCCTCCTCCAAGTACCTCAAGGCTGCGTAACCACCTGAAGGCTGAAAAAAACACAGATACCGAAAAAAAGAACCTGATCCGGGAGCTTGAAGCTCTCAGGTCAGGTTCTTTTCGTCTCTTGGGGAAAAGGAGTTAAATCTGATCCGGGTCGAACTGGGGATAGTGATAGCGCCAGCGGTCGTATTCCTCCCGGCTGATTTCGCCGTTGTGATAGCGTGCAGCCATGGTCTTCCATTCACCGAGCATCCGGGAGAGCTGCTTTGCGTCTCTCCCCTTCTCTGTGTTAATGCGCAGACTGATGTCTTCGTCAGATATGTCTATCTCCAGTCCATACAGGTCGGACAGGGCAAACAATGTGTGCATCAGACCCCGGTCGGTGTCAATATCAGGTATTGTGAGGGCATCGGGGGCAACGTCCAGCGCTTTTGCCAGCGCATTGGTCACATCCTTCTTCGGCGTTCTGATTCCCGCCTCATACTGTGCCATGCGTACATTGGCAGATTTTTCGGGAAAGCCTACCAGTACCCCAAGGTACTTCTGCGTCATTCCCCGTAACGTGCGAAAATAATGGATTCGTTCACCCATTGACAATATGACCATCTCCTAAAAAAACAGCAAAAAAGTGATCCGGGAGAGGGGTAAAACCAGAAGTTTCGAGATAATTCGATCAAACCATCCCAAGAAGTGCAAGGGTGAAGACCGTCACCTTTGCCCTGTCCCTGACTCCTTTTGTCAATTCTCTTTATAAACACATCATTTTTAGCATATCAGAAATGTTTTGGATAGTCAAGATAAATTTTTAATAATGAACCAACTTTTTGTTGAACGTATTTGGCAAAATAATGTTTTTCTCTATCCGTGTATAGGATCGATGGCTTTTGCAGATACTCATTGAATCACAAAAACTCATTGAAAAACCGGAACCGGAGGTCAGCTTACAGCAAAGTCTGCATCAATACGGTTCGTTTCATGCGGCACTTTCGTCCCTATGACATGGGCAGTCAATGAGTACAGCATCCCTTTCAGGCATTTTTCTTATCATATCCATAGAGGAGGATTGAAAATATGGCAGAGAAGCAATTGGGTTCAGCCAGCTTTGCCCTTGCCCGCCCGGTCACTGTGCTGGGATGGGGGAATATTGTGGGAAAGAAAGAGGGAGAGGGGCCTCTTGGCGGGCTGTTTGACCAAATATCTCAGGATAGTTATTTTGGAGAGCAGACGTGGGAAAAGGCCGAGAGCGCTATGCAGCGTCAGGCAGTCTCCGCAGCACTGGAACGCTCGGGGCAGCCTGCCTCCGCTCTGACGGCGCTGTTCGGCGGGGACTTGATGAACCAGTGCATTGCCACGTCCTATGCCGCAAGAAGCCTGAATGTGCCGCTGTTTGGGCTGTATGGTGCCTGTTCCACTATGGCGGAGAGCATGGCACTGGCAGCGCTTCTCATTGACGGCGGGTTCGCAGACTTTGCGGGAGCAGTTGCGTCCAGCCATTTTTGTACCGCTGAACGGCAATACCGCACGCCGCTGGAATACGGAGGGCAGAGAACGCCCAATGCCCAGTGGACGGCCACGGCCTGCGGTGCGGTTGTGCTGGCAAGGGAGGGCAGCGGCCCCTATATCAGCCATGTGACGGTGGGCAAGGTGGTAGACAGGGCGATCAAAGACCCCAACAATATGGGCGCTGCCATGGCGCCTGCCGCCTATGACACCATCTCCACCCATCTCTCCGACACGGGGCGCAGCGCAGGCTTCTATGACCTGATTGTGACAGGCGATTTGGGTAAGCTGGGCAGCAGAGTGCTGAAGGAGCTGTTTCGTCAGGACGGGATGGAGCTGAACAACCACAATGACTGCGGCCTGATGCTCTTTGACCTGCAGAGACAGGACGTTCACTGCGGAGGGTCGGGGTGTGGTTGCTCCGCCGCTGTGCTCACCGCACTGCTGTTGGAACAGGTGAAGCAGGGGAAGCTGCACAACATTCTCTTTTGTGCCACAGGTGCCCTCCACTCCCCCACCGCACTGGGTCAGGGGGAGAGCATTCCCGGCATCTGTCACGCCGTGGCAATCACCGATACACCGTAAGGGAGGAAATGAAATGTTATGGGATTGTACGAAGGCTTTTCTGGTAGGCGGATTGATCTGCCTTCTGGGGCAGCAGCTCATTGACCGCACTAAGCTGACCCCGGCAAGAATCCTCACCTTGTTTGTGGTACTGGGTGTTGCGCTGGACGCAATCGGCGTGTATCAGCCCCTCGCCCAGTGGGCAGGGGCTGGGGCATCCGTGCCGCTGACAGGCTTTGGCTCCAATCTGGCAAAGGGCGTGCGGGAGGCGGTTTCCACTGACGGGCTTCTGGGCGCATTTACCGGAGGGGTCAAGGCGGCCGCAGGCGGTATTTCAGCAGCGGTATTCTTCGGCTGGCTGGCAGCGGTGCTGTTTAAACCGGCGGATAAGGCATAAAAAGCGGAGAACTGCAGAAAAAGTGCGTATTTTCAACGTTATTGGTTGAAAATACGCACTCTGTTTCTGTATTTGCTCGATCTGTTTACTTGCTCTTTAATGCGTCCTCATAGAATTGATCCAGCGCCGCCTGATTGGGGAGATTGGCCACATACATCTGGTTCCCCATGGCACCGGAGAGAGCATCGGGAATCCGGCCAACCATCTTCATCTGGGGGCCGTACATGCTCATGATCTGCTCATGGCTGTAGGCGAACTGCTTTCCGTCACGGCGGCCGACAAAGGCGCAGAAGTTATGCTCTCCCTCCGGCACGGTGCTCTTGTCAAAGGCAATCATATCTGCCCAGATTTTATAGACATCGGTACTGTTGGCATAGTTCATCATATCCGGGGAGAAACCGCCGCAGGGGCGCATATTGACCTCCAACGCCACTAGATCGCCCTTCTTTCCAAGACCCTGCTGATCTCTGGTGAGGCGGAAAAACTCAAAGTGGATAAAGCGGCTTTTCACGTCAAAGCTCTTCACTGTCTTGCGCCCGATGGCACGGGTGTCCTCCGGCAGATCCTTGACGATATAATACACGGAATTGTCGTTGTCGTTTACAATGTCCATAATGGACACCGGGCTGACGTTTCCGGTTTCAAAGATAGGTTCGCCGTGGGAGTTGATGATGGCGTCATAGGAGTTCACCTCGGCATAGACAAACTCCTCCATGATATAGGTGATCTCTCCCCGCTTGGTGCGCAGAAACTGCTCCAGCTGGGCATCGTTGGAGAGACGATAGGTGTCGTTTGCACCGACTCCGTTATCCGGCTTCACCACAACGGGATAACCCACCTCGTCAATGAACTTTTTGCAGTTCTCGAAGGAGTCCACCAGATGATACCTTGCCACGGGAATGCCCACCTTCTGGTAGTATTCCTTCATGCGGGACTTATACTTGATGCGGGGCATGTCGGAGCTTTGGAAGCCGGAGGTGATGTGGAAGGCAGTGCGGAGCATGGCATCCCGCTCCAGCCAGTATTCGTTGTTGGATTCCAGCCAGTCAATGGGGCCATATTTAAAGATCAGGAAGGCAACCGCACGATAGACCTCGTCGTAATTCTCCAATGAACCGACCTTGTAATACTCGTGAAGGCTGGACTTCAGATCGTTGGAGAGCTGGTCATAGGGCTGGTCGCCGATACCAAGAACGTTGATCCCGTTGCGGCGCAGCTCACGGCAGAACAGCCAGTAATTTGTGGGAAAATTGGGGGAGATAAAGACAAAGTTTTTCATGGAATTACATACTTCTTTCTGTTGTGTTTAAAAAGCTGAAGCAGATTGTATGAAAAAAGGGGATGACAGGGGGTAGTATCAGCCCAGAAGATAGGGCAGGAAATACACCACCTGCTTATGCCACCAATCCCAGTCGTGGCAGCAGTCATAGCCCCAATAGTCTACCCATGTATGGATGCCCTTGTTCATGAGAATGTGGTGCAGCTCTCTGGTAGATTCCGGCATCTCCCATGCGCCAAGACCCACGCAGATTACGCTCTTTCGCTCGTTGAACATGCGGATATAGGGGTGGTCTGTGGGAAGATTTGCCATATAGTGGACGGGGGAGTTCATGTAAACCGTGTCGTCCATATATCCGTCCCAGCCGTAGTCCGCCGTATAGATGCCGCTGAGAGCCAGCAGGCGGTCAAACAGATCAGGACGGCGGAAGAACAGGTTTGCGGCATGGGTAGCGCCCAGAGAACAGCCGAACGCCATCACGCCCGGCTCTCCCTGCGTACCGTTGCGCTGGTTGACCATCTCCCGCATAAAGGGAACCATCTCATCCGTGAGGTAGTTCATCCACTGCTCATGGCGCTGTCCCCTGCCGTAGGGGTCGCCGTTCTTGTTTGACCACGTCTCAGCGTCCATAGTGTCCACAGAGAACACCATCACCTGACCGGATTCAATCCAAGGCGCCCAGGTATCCGTCATATGGAAGCCCTCAAAATCCCAGAACCTTCCGTCCTGACAGGGGATGTACAATACCGGGCGTCCTGCGTGCCCATATACCTTGCACTCCATATCTCGGTTCAGTGCGGAACTGTAATGCTTAAAATACTGTACTTCCATCCTGTATCACTCCTGTCAATTTGGCTGGTAGAGCAGGTCAGCCATGAAAAAGGGTATCTGGCGCTCCCAGCTTGCCTCACAATGGTCTCCCAGAGGGACGATCCGGCAGTCCAGCCAAATGCGCCTTTCCAGCAGTATGGAGGTGACCTTTGCATACTGCTCCATCATATTGGGGTGGAACCCCATCTCTCTGGAGCCGTAGTCCATATAAATCACTGTATCCGGGGCAACGGGGGCGTTTTTCAGCAGATGATTCAGTTTTTTTGTGGCAAACCACACAGAGGGGGAAAGAGCGGCGGCACGGGAAAAGACATCGTTATACGCCGTGACGGCATAAAGGCTCATCAGCCCGCCCATGGAGCTGCCGGCAATAAAGGTGTGGCTGCGGTCGGAAAGGGTTGGGAAGTGCTGGTCGATGTAGGGCTTGAAGGAATGCACCAGCCATTGCATGGTCTCCTCTCCCCTGCCCTGTATCCTGCCCAGCTGGGGGTCACGAAAGCTGTAGGGCGCATACTCCCGCAAACGTCCGCCGTCCGGAGAATGGTTGCACTCCACGGCGGCGACAATCAGCTCTGTGCCGGTGCGTTCCAGATACTCCTTCATGCCCCAGCTCTTGCCATAGGTGGCGTCCGAGTCATAAAACACATTGTGACCGTCAAACATATAGAGTACGGGATAACGCAGGCTTTCGTCCTGCTGAAAGGAGTCCGGGACATAGACGTAAGCCCTGCGGCTGCTCTCCCCGGTGAGCTCCGGTATGGTCAGTTCCCATTGATACATCATGACGAAACAGTCACTCCACTTTCAATATTCTTTGTAGTTTAACACGGAGAAGGGGCAATTTCAATGTGGATAGTGTTAAACAAATCACGCAGCAGAGACGGTTTTCTTTTGCAGTTTTCAAGCATTTTCTTTGCCCGATCTCAAGGGACAGAGAACCACTCATTTCCAGTAGTCCAGATCAGACGTATCCATCTGGATATCCGCGGCACAGAAAACGGGATCCTTTCCCTCCGCCTTCTGTCGCTCGTAGTTTTGCAGCGCCTTCACCGCCGTGCCGCCCAGAAGGAAGCACACGGGGATATTGATGATGGTCATGCCGCCCATGGTAATATCCGCCAGATCCCACGCAGCATTCATGGGTGTGACAGCGCCGAAGAGAACCACAAGGGAGCAGATGACATGAAAGACTGTCATAAAGGTTTTTCCCGGCGTCTTGCGGTCGTTGAGATAGGTAAGTCCCTTATCTACATAAAAGAGATTGCCCAGAAGGGTGGTGAAGGCGAACAGCACCATAGCAGCCGTGATAAAGATGGGGCCAAAACCGCCCAGCACGGTTGAGAGCGCCTGCTGGACATAAGGCGCACCGGAGAGCTCCTCCGTGGGGGCAATGCCGGAGCTGAGGCACATAATGGCGGTTGCGGCGCAGAGCAGCAGGGTGTCAATATACACGCTGAGCATCTGCACCAGACCCTGCTTCACGGGATGGGACACGTTGGCAGAGGCGGAGGCGTTGGGGGCGGAGCCCACACCTGCCTCGTTGGAGTAAAGTCCCCGCTTCAGACCGTAGACAAGGCAGGAGCCGGACATACCGCCGAAAATCGCCTTGAAGTTGAAGGCATCCGAGAGCACCATGGCAATGACGTGGGGGAGCTGGGTGATGTGGACAAGCAGGACAATCAGGGAGGCAATGACATAGATTACTCCCATAAAGGGCACCAGCTTTTCCGTCACGCTGACAATCCGCTTGCCGCCGCCCATCAGGCAGACCAGCACAAGCAGGGCAAAAATGCCGCCCAAAATCCACGGCGTTACCCCCGGCTGATAGAAGGAGTAAATCTGGAAGGTGGACTGCAGATTATAGGAGCAGAGCAGATTGAAGCCAAAGCCGTAGGTGGCAATCATAAAGAATACGAAGAGATAGGCCACCGCCTTGGAATGCAGCGCCGTTTCGATGTAGTACGCAGGGCCGCCGAAGCACTCTCCCGTAGTGACGCTGCGTTTCTTGTAGATTTGTGCCAGTGTACTCTCCACAAAGGCGGAGGAGGCGCCAAAGAAGGCCATAATGCACATCCAGAACATGGCGCCGGGGCCGCCAAGACACAATGCGGTGGAAACGCCCACAATATTGCCCGTGCCCACACGGGAGGCGGTGGATACCATCAGCGCCTGAAAGGAGGACATAGACCCCTCCTCTGCGGGAGCCTCCATCACAAGGCGTACCGATTCCTTAAAGTGGCGCACCTGAATAAAGCGTGTTTTTGCAGTGAACCATGCGGCGGCGGCAATCAGTATGACCATCAGCACCGGGTAGTAGAGAAAACTGTCGATGGAATCCAGAATATTCAGCAGCATAGTAACCTCCCGTTGGATCTGTTTTATCTCTTCTTTAGTATTTTATCACATTACACTTTAAACTGCAAGAGTATTCCGAAAACTCTTTTCAAGTAGAAAGAAACCGTGAAAACTGACAACGAAATCAGCTTTCACGGTTTTCGATCCTGTATGTATTTACCCAACAGGTCTCACAGGAGAGGCACGCCCGCCTCCCGGCAGACGCTTATGGTTTCCTCGTCCCAGACAGAGGACTGCACCTCCCCGATATGCGCCTTACCCAGAAGGAGCATACACAGCCGGGACTGGCCAATGCCGCCGCCGATGGTTTGGGGGAGCTGGCCTGCGAGGAGCATTTTATGGAACATCAGCTCCCGGCGGTTATCGCATCCGGCAAGGGAGAGCTGGCGATCCAGCACCTCAGGACTGACACGAATACCCATTGAAGATACCTCAAAGGCGCATTCCAGAACGGGATTCCAGAACAGCAGATCCCCGTTCAGGCTCCAGTCGTCATAGTCGGGGGCACGGCCATCGTGGGGCTTTCCGGATTTCAGCACACCGCCGATCTGTTCCAGAAAAACGGTGTGGTGGGTACGGGTAAAGGCGTTCTCCCGTTCCTTGGGGGACAGGTCGGGATAGAGATCCTCCAACTCCTGAGTGGTGATAAAGGTGACGTGCTCCTCAATCAGAGGCTGGCTCTGCATCTGTCCAAAGACCTGACGCAGGGTGCGCTGGGTCTGGACAATGGCACGGACAATCGCCTGCACCACCTCCCGAAGGTACTCCTCGTTCCTGTCTCTGGGGGCAATCACCTTCTCCCAATCCCACTGATCCACGTAGACGGAGTGGAGGTTATCCAGTTCCTCATCCCGCCGGATGGCGTTCATGTCCGTGACAATGCCGCTACCAGTGTGGAACCCAAACCGGTAGAGCGCCATGCGCTTCCACTTGGCGAGGGAGTGTACCACCTGCGCCTCCCTTCCCGTAAAGGGGATGTCAAAGGACACAGGGCGTTCCACGCCGTTCAAATCGTCATTCAGACCGGAGGCCGCTTCCACGAACAGCGGTGCAGAGACACGGCGGAGGTTCAGCTCCCCGCTGAGATGATCCTCAAAGATACGCTTAATCAGCCCGATAGCCTTTTGCGTCTCATAAAGACCGAGGGCAGGGGCATAGTTTCTTGGAATATAACTGGGGGTAGACATAGAAACAACTCCGATCTGGTTTGTCTATAGAAAGCGGCGGGACGAAATGACGCCCCGCCGCCTCCATCTTTCGCAAAGGATAGCACAGTTCCCACGTTTTGTCAACGTATATGCAATAAAAAGATTCCGTTATTGCAATATTCAGAGGCAGGAACAGCTCAATTCCAGTTCGACGTCATCAATCTGCATTAAGACACTTTCATTCCTGCACAATGCAGGGTTTACTCCACGCCGAAGCGATAGGCTGCGCTCTGGCGGTAAACCTCACCGGGGCGGAGAACGGCGGTATCGAAGTGGTCGAAATCCGGTGCGCAGGGGAAGTGCTGGCTCTCCAGACAGAAGCCGGAGTAGTCCCGATAAGCCGCCCCTCCCTTGCCGGGCAGAACGCCGCCCTTGGCGATGTTGCAGCCTGCATAGAGCTGGGTGCCCGGCTGGGTGGTGAAGTATTCCATACGAATGCCGGTTTTAGGAGAGACTGCCACGGCGCTGGGCTGGGTCATGGACGGGGCATCCAGCACCATGTTCAAATCATAGCCCTTGGCGCTTTTCAGCATGGGATGCGCTGCAAAGTTGTCCTGTCCCAGAGGCTTGGCGGTGCGGAAATCAAAGGGCGTGCCCGCAACGTCGGCAATCTCACCGGTGAGGAGGTTGTGATCATCCGCAGGGGTGTATTTGCCGGCGTTCATCTGAAGAACGGTGTCCAGAGCGTCGCCGGAGTCGTGGCCGCTCAGGTTGAAGTAGACATGGTTGGTCAGGTTGATGACCGTCGCCTTGTCGGTAAAGGCGGTATAATCCAGCAGCAGGGCGTTGTCCTCCGTCAGGGTGTAGCGGAAAGTAATGTGGACATTGCCGGGGAAACCCTCCTCCCCGTGGGGACTGACAAAGGAGAAGGAGACGGAGTTGGTATCCTCGTCCATAAAGCCCTGAAAATTCCTGTGGTTATAGGTGCCGTGAAGGTGGTTTGCCCCGCTGTTGGGGATAAGCTGATACTCCCTGCCGTCAATGGCAAAGCGGGAATTGCGGATGCGGTTGGCAAAGCGCCCCACCAGCGCCCCAAAGCAGCCGCCGTTGAGCTCGTATTCCTTCGCCGTGTCATAGCCCAGCGCCACATCCACCATCCTGCCGTCCCTGTCAGGGACAATCACGGACTGGATGGAGGCGGCGAAGGAGACAATACTGACGCTCATGCCGCTGGAGTTGGTCAGAGTGAAGCGCTCTACCGTTTCACCGCTGCGTGTGTAGCCAAAAAATGCTTTCGTGACAGACATGAATCATTCCTCCTGATTGCGGTAAGACAGCCGGAACGCAGTATCGTTCCGGCTGTGTCTACGGTTGCTGACGGAATCAGATTCCCTGCATGAACCGGGAGACAAACTCCAGAGCGGCACCCACGCAGGTAGACCAGTATCCATAGCCGGAGATGGTGCAGAAGCTGCCGTCCGTCTCAAAGGAGGCAATCTTGCTGATGCGCTCTCTCAGCTCGTAGAGGTAGGGGCCGATATAGCCGGACACCAGACCGCCCAGCACCACGGGGCAGTCCAGAACCATGTGGATATTGTTCACTGCCAGCGCCAGATCGCTGAGATACTGATCCCAGATCCTGACGTATTCCTCGTTGCCCTGCTGGATGCCCTCGAAGAACTCGTCGATGGTGATGCCAAGGTCTGCATAGAGACGGTTTGCGGAGCAATACGCCTCAAAGCAGCCCTTCTGGCCGCAGCCGCACTCCTTGCCGCCGGGAACAAGGCACATATGACCAAACTCGCCGCCGTGGCCGGTATTGCCCTCATAAGGGTTGCCGCCGATGAGCATAGCGCCGCCGATGCCCCGGTGCAGATACAGGAAGACCATATTCTGCTTCTCCGGGTTTGCCCACCATGTGGCAAGACCGCCCGCCTTGGCATCGTTGTCGAAGTAGGTGGCATAGGGGATTTTGGAGGCAATGCGGTTCAGATCCAGCTTGGACACGGGAGCCGTGGGAGAGAGCTGCGTCTCCCCTCCCTCCCGGTTGGGAACGCCGCACACTGCCATGCCCACGCCCAGAAGGCGCTCGGTGTCAATACCGTTGGCGGCAATGAAGTCCTCCACTGCCTTTGCCACGGCGTCCGCATACTCCTCTGTGTCTGCAAGGGGGCAGGGAATCCGCTGGGAGCAGACCAGCTCGGCGCGGATATTGATGCACGCCAGATGGATGCGCAGATGACCCAGATTGACGCCGATGGCAAAGCGGGAGTTGTTTGCCACGCCGATGGCACGGGGCTTGCGTCCGCCGGTGGAATCAAAGGTGCCTTGGAACTCCAGCAGGGACGCCTCCTGAAGCTCCTTCAGATTCTGCCCCACCGTAGGCAGGCTGAGATTCAGCGCCTGAGCGATGTCCTGCTTGGTCACAGGCCTGCCGGAGTCATAGATATACCGGAAGACCCGGTTGCGGTTTTGTCTTCGCAGCTCTGCGGTATTAAAGGTATTTGACATAAGGATCCCTCACAATCATTTTGTAAACTTTTGAAAAAGTAGCATAGTTCTATGTACATTTTACCATGTCTTTTTCAAATTTCAAGGGTTTTGAGAAAATCCCCCTTAGAAACTTTTTACTTTGTACGTTTTCACCAGATTATTGCCCCGGAAGGAGTCATCTCCTGCGCTTTTGACCATATTGTTTTCCTGCCCTCTCATCTTTTGATTTCCTTTTTCTGCGAGATATGCTATACTGATGTGAAGAATTTGAGCAAACCTGTTTACAGGGGGTGATTTCTATCCCGTATCTGCTCTCTGATACAGTGGATTCCCTGCCCGGCATTGGCGCAGGGCGTGCAAAAAAACTGGAAAAGCTGGGCATTGTCACCACCCGTGACCTGCTGCTCTGGTATCCCCGCAGCTACGAAGACCGCCGGGAATGCTGCTCCATCCGGCAGGCACCCCAGGAGCGGTCAGTGTGTGTGAAGGCAATGGTGGCAGCGCCGCCGAGAGTGAGCCGTATCCGCAAGGGGCTGGAGCTTGTGAAGGTGAACGTAGTGGATGATGCCGACGCCATGGAGCTTACTTTCTTTAACCAGAGTTACCTGCGCACCGCTCTTGTGCCGGGGGAGGTCTATCTCTTTTTCGGCACCGTGGAGCGGAAGGGGAGCCGCTTTTTCATGACGAACCCGGTCTTTGAACCGGAGCGGAACCAGCGCTTTACCCGGTGCATTATGCCCATCTATCCCCTGACGGCAGGGATTTCCAACAATCTCCTCGCCGGGGCGGTGAGGCGGGTGCTGGAGGACTGCGCAGGGCAGATGGAAGACCCCCTCCCCGCTTCCGTTTTGAAGCGCTGGCAGCTTGCCCAGACGGTTTACGCTGTGGAGACGGTTCACTTCCCCCCCTCTTGGGAGGAGCTGGGCGTTGCCAGAAGACGGTTGATTTTTGAGGAGTTGTTCTTCCTGTTTCTGGGGCTCTCCATGCTGAAAAGCAGCGGGGAGCATACCGATGGGGTGAAGTGTGAGCCGTTTGACTGGCACATATACGCCGACACACTGCCCTTCACGCTGACTAAGGCACAGCAGCGCTCTGTAGAGGAGTGTTTTCACGACCTCTGTTCGGGACGTGCCATGAACCGTCTGATTCAGGGGGACGTGGGCAGCGGCAAGACCGTTGTAGGCGCTGCCTGTGCGTGGTTGATGGCAAAAAACGGGTTTCAGTCAGCCCTGATGGCTCCCACAGAGCTGCTTGCCGAACAGCATTACCGCACCCTCTCCCCTCTTCTGGCCAAAAGCGGACAGCGTGTGGGTCTGCTCACCGGCTCCCTTCGGGCAAAGGAAAAGCGGGAAATCTATGCAAAGCTGGAGGCGGGGGAGATTGACCTGATTGTGGGCACCCATGCGCTGCTCAGCGAGGGCGTGAGCTTTCGGGCGCTGGGGCTGGTCATCACGGACGAGCAGCACCGCTTTGGCGTGGGGCAGCGCTCCGCCCTTGCCGCAAAGGGGGACGAGCAGCGCCGGCCTCATGTGCTTGTCATGTCCGCTACGCCCATTCCCCGCACCCTTGCGCTGATCATTTACGGGGATTTGGATGTGTCCATCATGGACGAACGCCCGCCGGGACGGCAGGAGATCCAGACGGTTCTCATCGGAGAGGATAAACGCCAGCGACTCTACGGATTTGTCCGCAAGCAGGTGCAGCAGGGGCATCAGGTCTATATCGTCTGCCCCGCCGTGGAGGAGAGCGAGGGAGACGGGGTTTCCGGCGCTATGGATTTGAAGGCGGTCACCGCCTATGCCGGGCAGCTTCAGTCCTCTGTTTTCCCTGATTTGAAGGTGGGATTTGTCCACGGCAAGCAGAAAAGCCGGGAAAAGGAAGCGGTCATGTCTGCCTTTGCCGCCGGGGCGCTGGACGTTCTGGTGGCGACAACTGTGGTAGAGGTGGGTGTGGACGTGCCCAATGCCACCCTGATGGTGATTGAGAACGCAGAGCGCTTCGGCCTCTCCCAGCTTCATCAGCTCCGGGGACGGGTGGGCAGAGGCAGTGAGCAATCCTATTGTGTGCTCATCTCCAACCACCGCAGCCCGGAGACGAGACAGCGGTTAAAGGCGCTGTGCGCCACAAACGACGGCTTTGTGCTGGCGGAGGAGGATCTTCGGCTGAGAGGGCCGGGCGATCTCTTCGGCTCACGGCAGCATGGCCTGCCCCCGTTGAGAATGGCAGATCTGGCTGCGGATACACGGGTGCTCTACGAGGCCAGAGACGCAGCACAGGAGATTCTCCAAGCTGACCCCGGACTGGACTTGCCGGAGCATCAGAGACTGCGGCAGCGGGTTTTAAGCTTATTTGAACAACACAGGGACACATTTAATTAAAATACAGGAGGTACGACCATGGGCAAATATTTGCAGCGGTGTGAGGAGCTTCGTGGAGACACCAGCCGCCACTACGGCTGCTCTCAGGCTGTGTTTATCCCCTTTGCCGAGCAAATGGGGCTGGACAGCGAGACAGCCAATGCCATCAGCGCCAATTTCAGAGCCGGAATGCTCACCGGAAGGGTGTGCGGCGCTGTCACCGGCGCTCTGATGGCGCTGGGGCTGGCTGGGGCAAGTCCCAAGGCGGCGATGGAGCTGCAAAGCAGAGTGCAGGAGAGCCACGGCGGGGACATTGACTGCAAGGCACTGCTGGACAAGTGGCACGGGGCAGGCAATCCCAACCGCAAGCCCCACTGTGACGGGATGTGCTTTGCGTGCGTGGCTATGGTAGAGGAGCTGCTGGAACGGGAGGGAAAGCTGAAATGAGCGAGGCAAAGTATCAGATCACATGGAAGCAGCCCAAGGCGCAGCCGTCTGTGCCGCCCCGTGTGCAAATGACAAGGCAGCTCTGGGCAAAGGGCGATGCAAAGCGCGACGAAGGACTGACCACCCCGGAGGACGTGGAGCGGTTTGACAGCCTGAGCTATGGCCCGGATGAGGTCTGGAACAGGCTGGACGTGTATCGCCCCAAAGCACAGCAGGGCAGCCTTCCCGTCATTGTCAGCATACACGGCGGGGGGTATTTCTACGGCACAAAAGAGGTCTATCAGTTCTACTGCATGTCCCTTGCACAGCGGGGGTTTGCGGTCATCAATTTCAACTACCGCCTCGCCCCTGAAAACAAGTATCCTGCCCCTCTTCTGGACACCAATCTGGTCATGGAGTGGATGACGGCCAGTGCCGGGACATACGGCTTTGACGTGGAGAATGTCTTTCTCGTGGGGGACTCCGCCGGGGCGCAGCTTGCCAGCCAATACGCCCTCATCTGCACCAATCCCGCCTATGCCAGCCTGATGAGCATCACCCCTCCCTCCTTCCGCCTGAGAGCCATCGGGTTAAACTGCGGCATGTATGATATGGAGTCTCTGGTGCTTAAGCCCAGAGTGAAGGGCATTTTCCGGGACTATTTTGGCACCGACCCCTCCCGGTTTGGCCAGCAGCTCAAGGTGCTGGACTATATCAACAGCGACTATCCCCCCACCTATCTGCTCAGTGCGCCTAATGATGTACTCTGCGCTCATCTCATGCCCATGGCGGCGCTGCTCACCAGACAGGGCGTGGAAAACCGCTGGAAGCTCTACGGAACGCCCCAGCAAAAAGAGGTGGCTCATGTCTTCCACTGCAATCTGCGCCTCCCGGAGGCAGAGCAGGCAAACGACGACGAGACGGAATTCTTCCGCAGTCATATCGCAGCCAAGGCGGATTAACGCAGCGCCTTTCTCTAAACAGCACAGGAAAAACCTGTGCTGTTTTTGTTCTTTGGTCAAAAAAACGCTTTACTTTAATTTGCTAATGTGCTACTATGTCATGGGTTAAACACCGACTACATATTGGAGGAACGAATCATGAAGAAATTGTTAGCCTTAATGCTGGCTCTGGCCATGTGCCTGTCTCTGGCCGCCTGCGGAGGAGACAGCGGCACCAAGCAGAGTGGAAACGATGCCCCGGCAGAGACCTCAGATAGTGCGGATAACGCCGATGCCGCCGCTACCGGTAATGCAGACAATGCAGATGCCGCCCCGGCAGAGACGGCTGACGCAGCCGGGAGTGATCTGGCCTATGTTCAGGAGAAGGGCACGCTGGTGGTAGGCATTACCGATTTCGAGCCTATGGACTATAAGGATGCCGACGGCAACTGGGTGGGCTTTGACGCTGATCTCGCCTCTCAGTTTGCCGCAAGCCTTGGCGTAGCCGTGGAGTTCACCGAGATCAACTGGGACAACAAGATTTTGGAGCTGGACGGAAAGAACATCGACTGCATCTGGAACGGCATGACCCTGACGGACGAGGTAACCAGCGCCGCTGACTGCTCCAAGCCCTATATGCTCAACGCACAGGTTGTGGTCATGACCAAGGAAAAGGCGGCGGAGTACGGCGTTGACGCTGATATTACGGCGATCAATGATCTCACCTTTGCCGTTGAGGCGGGCAGCGCAGGCGAGGCGGCTGTGAAGGAGTTCGGTTTGAACACCACTCCCGTCACCGCTCAGGCAGACGCACTCATGGAGGTTCAGGCAGGCACCTCTGATGCCGCCGTCATTGACCTGCTGATGGCGGCTGCCATGACCGGAGAGGGTACAAGCTATGAGAACCTGACCACCGTGGCCAACCTGAACGAGGAGGAGTATGGCGTTGCATTCCGGAAGGGATCTGATCTGGTGGATGCGCTGAACCAGTTCTTTGCGGATGCCTATGCAGACGGAACGCTGGACTCTTTGGCTGAAATCTACGGTCTTTCCGGCTCTGTGATGGAGCAGTAATTCCACTATGACCCACAATAGAGGGCGTGCATCGCCCTCTATTGTGACCTGTAGACAAAGCCTCGCAGAGTTCCGAGTGCAGGGCGGAATAGAGTCAAATCATTTTTGTACCGAATTCATTTCGGTGCAAAAATACCTCTATCCATGCAAGTGTGCGACCGAAGGGAGTGCGCGCAGCATGGATGCAAAGCTCGTAGACAAAGTCCGATGGACTTTGTCTACGATTTGAATAGAGGGCGTGCATCGCCCTCTATTTGTCTGTTTATGTGTTTTCTGATGATTCGCTGTGTATGCTGTAACAGAGAACGGAGAGAGGAACGTACATGGAGCTTTTTCAAGAACAATTACCCATTGTCATCCATGCGCTGAACGTGGGCTTTTTGCAGACGTTGAAGCTGTTTGCGGTGACGCTGATTGGTGCAATACCTCTGGGACTGGTGATCGCCCTGGGCTCTATGTCCCGGTTTAAGCCCCTGAGCTGGCTGTCCAGACTGGTGGTATGGATCATCCGGGGAACACCGCTGATGATTCAGCTTATCATCGTTTACTATGGCCCCGGACTGGTCTTTGGGACAAATATCTGGGGCGGCGGCGAGGCCGGGCGCTTCTCCGCCTCCGCCATCTCCTTTATCATCAACTACGCCTGTTATTTCTCCGAGATCTACCGTGGCGGGATTCAGGGCGTACCCAAGGGACAGGAGGAGGCAGGGCTGGTTCTGGGCATGACCCGGAGTCAGATCTTCTTTCGTGTGACGCTGATGCAGATGATTAAGCGGATTGTTCCCCCCATGTCCAACGAGGTCATTACGCTGGTCAAGGATACCTCCCTTGCCCGCATTATCTCCCTTCAGGAGATTATCTGGGCCGGTCAGGCGTTTATGAAGGGGTCTCAGGGCATTTCCGGGGCCATCTGGCCGCTGTTCTTTACCGCTTTTTACTACCTGATCTTTAACGGTGTGCTCACCGTCCTTCTGGGCAGGCTGGAACGCCGTCTGGACTATTTCCGGTAAGGGAGGGGGAACAAAATGTCTATTTTGGAAGTAAGCCACATTGAAAAGCACTTCGGTGAGACGAAAGTGCTGAAGGATATCAGCTTCTCTCTGGAGAAGGGGGATGTGGTCTCCATCATCGGCTCCTCCGGCAGCGGCAAGACAACGCTGCTCCGCTGCCTCAACTTTCTGGAGACCGCCAACGGCGGAACCATACGGGTGAACGGAGAGACGGTCTTTGACGCCGCCTCGGTAAAATCTGATTCTGACAGCGAGATTCGCAGGAAGAGGCTGCATTTCGGGCTGGTCTTTCAGTCCTTTAACCTGTTTCCCCAGTACACCACCCTTCAAAATGTGATGCTGGCAAAGCAGCTCCTTGCAAGGGAACAGCCGGACTTCAAGAGCCGGAAAAAGGAAATCTATAACGACATTGAGCATCAGGCGAGGCGGCTGCTGATTCAGATGGGACTGGCTGACCGGATGACAAACTATCCCCACCAGCTCTCCGGCGGACAGCAGCAGCGGGTGGCCATTGCAAGGGCGCTGGCGCTGGAGCCGGATATCCTCTGCTTTGACGAGCCAACATCTGCCCTTGACCCGGAGCTTACCGGAGAGGTGCTGCGGGTCATCCGGGAGCTGGCTGACCGGAAGACAACCATGATTATTGTGACCCACGAAATGGCCTTTGCCAGAGATGTGGCAAGTCAGGTGATCTTCATGGACAACGGCTATATCGTGGAACAGGGCGACCCGGTGCAGGTGATTGAGCACCCCAGAGAGGAACGGACGAGGCAGTTTCTCGCCCACTACGCCCAGAAATAACACAAACAGGGAGCGGCTGTCATTGGCAGTGCTCCCTGTTTTTCTGCATAAACAGCAAAGCAGCCTCCCCTTTCCGGGGAGGCTGTCAAATGCGTTACGGTATTAAAGCCGTTACAATCAGAGCTGGGGACCTGCTGCTACCAGAGCCTTACCGGCCTCATTGCCCTCGTACTTCACGAAGTTCTTGATGAAGCGGCCAGCCAGATCCTTTGCCTTCTCGTCCCACTGGGAGGCATCGGCATAGGTGTCACGGGGATCGAGGATGCCGGAGTCAACGCCGGGCAGCTCGGTGGGAACCTCAAAGTTGAAGTAGGGAATGGTCTTGGTGGGAGCGGTCTTGATGTCACCGTTCAGGATAGCGTCAATGATGCCGCGGGTATCCTTGATGGAGATACGCTTGCCGGTGCCGTTCCAGCCGGTGTTGACCAGATAGGCCTTTGCGCCGCTCTTCACCATCTTCTTTACCAGTTCCTCGGCGTACTTGGTGGGATGCAGCTCAAGGAAAGCCTGACCGAAGCAGGCGGAGAAGGTGGGAGTGGGCTCGGTGATGCCCCGCTCCGTGCCGGCCAGCTTGGCGGTGAAGCCGGAGAGGAAGTAATACTTGCACTGCTCGGGGGTCAGG
>CAJOOV010000184.1 GCA_905236265.1 uncultured Oscillospiraceae bacterium
ACGGCTGCTCCTCCCTCCAAGCGCTGGACGTCAGCCGGTGGGATACCAGCAACGTGACGGATATGCACGGGATGTTCGACCGCTGATCCTCCCTCCACACGCTGGACGTCAGCCAGTGGGATACCAGCAATGTGACGGATATGAGCTGGATGTTCTACGACTGCTCCTCCCTCCAGACGCTGGATGTCAACAATTGGGACACCGGCAGTGTAAAGGATATGGGCTTGATGTTCAGCGAAACCTATTTGGAAAACGATTATTTTTTTCTACTTCGTTTTCATTTATACTCGTTCCTGCATCTTCTGCTTCATTTTCTTCTTCACCCCTGACCCCCGGTCAGGGGTTTTTCCTGCCCCGCTGTGTTTTTTCAGCTTTCTTTCAGCTTCAAAATGTAGTATAGTAGAAAAGCTGGGGAGAGCCTTCTCCCAAAGGAGTGTCAGAAATGAAGATACTTGTGGTCGAAGATGAAAAGCTGCTGGCGGATTCCCTGAAATCCCTGCTGGAGCACAAGGGATTTGAGGTTGAGGTGTGCTATGACGGGGAGAGCGGTGCGGAATACGCCGAGCTGGGCGTGTATGACCTGCTCATTCTGGATGTGATGATGCCAAAGCTGAACGGCTATCAGGTGGCACGGGAGGTGAGGGCGAAGCGCTGCGGCACGCCTATTTTGATGCTCACCGCAAAATCCGGGCTGGAAGACCGGATAGAGGGGCTGAACGCCGGGGCGGATTACTACCTCACCAAACCCTTCAACACCAGAGAGCTTCTGGCCTGCATCAACGCCCTTCTGCGGCGGCAGGGCAATCAGGTGGACGAGGTGAGCTTCGGCAATACCTCCCTCGACCTGTCCTCCTCCACCCTGATCTGTGGGGAGCGGAGCGTGCGCCTGTCTGCAAGGGAGTTTGACGTAATGCGGTTTCTGCTGCAGTCGGGAGAGCACAACCTGTCCAAGGAGACGATACTGGCACGGGTCTGGGGCTATGACTCCGAGGCCACGGAGAACCATGTGGAGGTCTATGTGGGCTTTCTGCGGAAAAAGCTGAAGCGCATCGGCTCCAATATCAGAATCGAGGCCGTCCGCCGTCTGGGGTATCATCTGGAGGTACAGAATGATTAAACAGCTTCGCCGGAAGTTTGTGCTGGTGAATATGGCCATGGTCACCGCCGTGCTGCTGCTCATGTTCACCTTTGTCTATGTCTCCACCCGCCGGGATCTGGAGCAGCAGAGCATTACCATGATGCAGTCCGTCTTTCCCGAACAGCAGCACCCGGAACGGGACAACGGACGGTTCCAGCCGGAGGAGCTGCCCCAGCGGGACGAGCTGTTGGAGGACAGCGGGGACGAAATGCCCCAGCGCCCCCTTCTGCGGGACAGGCAGGATGTACTCCTCCCCTTCTTCACCCTCAGCGAGGAGGACGGCACCCTCACCGCCTCCGGAAACGCCGCCTATGACCTCACCGACCAGAGCTTTCTCTCCGCCCTGCAGCAGGCGGTGGAGGATGCGGACAGCGACACCGGGGTTTTGGAGGCGTATGGCCTGCGCTACTGTGTGCGCACCTCCCCCATGGGGGATTTCACCGTCTTTACGGATATATCCAGCGAGCGCGCCACGCTGAGCAGTCTTTTAAAGACCTGCGCCGGGGTGGGCGGGGTAAGCCTGCTCGTCTTTCTGGGTATCAGCATGGCGCTGGCACGCTGGGCAGTGCGCCCGGTGGAGCAGGCATGGTCCCAGCAGCGTCAGTTTGTAGCTGACGCCTCCCACGAGCTGAAAACCCCCCTCACCGTCATCACCACCAACGCCGAGCTGCTGAAGGACCCGGCGCTGGATGCCCATGAGCGGGGCAGGTTTGTGGAGAGCATCCTCACCATGTCCGCCCAGATGCGGGGACTGGTGGAGGGACTGCTGGAGCTTGCCCGTGTGGATAACGGAAGTGCAAAAATGACCTTTGAACCGCTGGATTTCAGCGATCTGGCAGAGGATGCGGTAATGGTCTTTGAGCCGGTGTTCTTTGAACAGGGTCTGACGCTGGAGAGCGAGATCACCCCGGATATTACCCTTCGGGGCAGCCGGCAGCATCTCAAGCAGGTCATTGACATCCTGCTGGACAACGCCCAGAAGTATTCCTCCCCCGGCGGCGAGACAAAGGTGACCCTGCGCAAGCAGGAGCGCAGCCGGATTCTGCTCACCGTTTCCAATCAGGGGGAGGAAATCCCGGCGCAGGATCTGGAAAAGCTGTTTCAGCGCTTCTACCGGGCGGATCAGGCCAGAAGCATGAACCACAGCTACGGGCTGGGGCTGTCCATCGCCCGGAGCGTTGTAAAGGAGCATGGCGGCAGAATATGGGCTGAGAGCGGGAACGGGTGGAACACCTTTCTTGTCCGGCTGAATACACAGACAGAGAATTGATTGGAGGAAAATGAAATGGACATCTATCATGAAATCGAGCTGCAGGACTGTCCCTACTGCGCCGGGACAGGGATGCTGGAGGAGGAAAACGGGTGGTGCTGGTACGTTGTGTGCTCGGACTGCGGCGCTCAGACTGCCTCCTGCGCCTATCACACCCCGGAGGAACGCCCGGAGGCGGCACGGAAGGTGGCGGAGCTGTGGAACCGGGGCAAAATCCTCCGGGGCGGGTTCACCGATTGACAGAAAAACTGTGCTGCAGGGATTATCTCTCTGCAGCGCAGTTTTTTTGTTCATCCGTTTTCCCGCACCCCTTCCACCTCCGTCACTGTCAGCACATCCTCCTGCACAAAGAAGCGCACGTCATACCCGGCAAAGGTAAGGCCGTAGCGGCGGTCAGGTTTCTTCTGGTAGGCAGGTCGGGGATCCTGTGCCAGCACACCCCGCAGCGCTTCACGCTTCTCCGAAGGGATTCTCTCCAGCAGCTCCTCCGGAAAGCAGACCCGCAGGGTCTTTCGCTCCACGGCGTCGGTAAAGCCCCCTGCCGCCTCCGGGTGGCAGTCGGCATAGGGCAGATAGGGCTTGATGTCCAGAATGGGGGTGCCGTCCATCAAATCCCCGCCGGAGACCACCAGCACGGTTCCCTCCCCTTCCCGCTGCTCCACCGATTCCAGCCTCACGCAAGACAGTCCGATGGCATTGGGACGGAAGGGGGAGCGGGTGGCAAAAACACCCATGCTCCGGTTGCCCCCCAGACGGGGCGGACGCACAGTGGGCTGCCAGCGCTCCCGCACAGCCTCGCTGAACTGCCACACCAGCCAGAGATGGGAAAAGTCCTCAATGCCCCGGAGTGCGTCGGGGCTGCGGTATTCCGGTTCAAAGACGATCTCCCCCCGAAGGCCGGGAACCAGACCGCTCTGCCGGGGCACGCCGAATTTTGTGGCAAAGTCTGTGCGGATACGGGCAATCACCTTTACGTCGATATGCTCCATCTCACTCACGGCCATCCCAGCAGTAGGTACACAGCTTGTC
>CAJOOV010000185.1 GCA_905236265.1 uncultured Oscillospiraceae bacterium
GTTTTCCTTTGGCAGCGGGAGAAGGATTCGAACCCTCACATACAGAGTCAGAGTCTGCTGTGCTACCCTTACACAATCCCGCTATGTCCTGCGACGAACAATCTTATTATAGTCAAATATGCGTCCTTGTCAAGTGGCAAACTGAAAAAAACGGAAAAAATATAACGCTCCCTTTTACAGGCGCACGCCCTCCAGCTCCAGCAGCGCACGCTTCAGCGCCAGCCCTCCGGCGTAGCCCCCCGGTCCGTGGGCAGCTACCACTCTGTGGCAGGGCAGGAGCAGGGGCAGGGGATTCCTCCTGCAGGCGCTCCCCACGGCTCTTACGGCGGCGGGTCTGCCTACGGCGGCGGCAATCTCACCGTAGGTGCGCACCTCTCCCCGTGGGATGTCCCCCAGTGCCTGCCACACGGCGCACTGAAAGGGCGTACCACCCAGAGACAGGGGCAGTGTGCGCCAGTCCGTCTCCTCCCCGGCAAAGAAGCCCTCCAGCGCCCGGCGTCCCGCCTCCAGCGCTGGGGTACTGCCCCGGCACAGCCCCGGCGGGGTCTGCCCCGGCAGCCAGAGACGCAGGAGATATGCCCCCTCTGCGCCAAGGGTCAGCGTCCCCACCGGGGACGAAACGGCCAGAGCCGTCACGATGCGTACCTGCGCACCAGCCCCACTACCTTGCCCAGAATCACCGCCTCCGCCCCGTCAATGGGGTCATAGGCGGCGTTTTCCGGCAGCAGCCACACATGGCCGGAGCTGATGTCCAGGCGCTTGCAGGTGGCGGAGTCCCCCAGCAGGGCAATCACGATCTCTCCCTGCTCCGCCGTGGGCTGCTGGCGGACAATCACGCAGTCCCCCGGAAGGATGCCCGCCTCGATCATGCTGTCGCCCCGGATGCGCAGGGCAAAAAGGGTGCCGGAGAGGCCGGAGGTGTCGTAGCTGATATAGTCCTCCACCAGTTCCTCTGCCAGAATGGGGGCGCCTGCGGCCACACTGCCCACCAGCGGGATTCGGTTCTCTCTGAGGGCGGATTCCCCGGCGGAGGAAATGGCACGGGGTCTGCCGCCGCTGCGGGAGATGACCCCCGCCTCCTGCAGCGCCTTCAGGTGGAAGTGGACGGTGCTGGGGCTTTTCAGCCCCACCGCAGCGGCAATCTCCCGGACAGAGGGCGAATAGCCATACCGGGCGGAGTAGGCGCAGATGTAGTCATAGATGTTCTGCTGTTGTCTGGTCAGGGACTTCATGGCTTTTCCCTCCTGTTGCTTTGCCTCAGTATACCAGCTTTCCGCAGAAAATGCAACACATGTTCGATTGCCGGATGCGCAGCGCAGAACCTTTGATTACAAAGCCGGAAAAGGGAAGGCGCTCGAGGCGGGGATACCGGACAGAAAAGGAGGACAATGCGCTCTTATGCCTCTGGCAGCCCCTTTCCGTCAATCCCAGCCTTTGGCCTTCTCAATCGCCTTGCCCCGGTTGATGGCGCAGAGAATCGCCCGGATGGAGGCGGTGGAGATATTGTGGCTCAGTCCCACGCCGAACACGTCCGTGCCGTCTTTCATGCGAAGCTGGATATAGGCGACTGCCTGAGAGTCGGAGCCTTGGGAGATGGCGTGCTCCTTGTAGTCAATAAACTGGTAACGATCCATCCGCTCGCCGTGGATGGCGGTGAAGAAGGCATCAATGGGGCCGTTGCCCTCCCCCTCCACCTCAAAGACGGTGTCCTTGTGCTGGAGCCTGCCCCAGAAGTGGGCGCGGGAGACCCCGTCCTCCACGTCGTTGGTGAGCCGGTGGCTGACCACCTTGTAGGGGCCGTCCACCTTGAGATAGGTCTGCTCGAAGAGCTGCCAGATCACGTCGCTCTTCAGCTCCACGCCCTCCCGGTCGCTCTCCGCCTGCACCACTGCGCCGAACTCCGGGTGCATGGCCTTGGGCATGTCGAAGCCGAACTTGTGGTTCATAATGAAGGCTGCGCCGCCCTTGCCGGATTGGGAGTTGATGCGAACCGGCTCGTAGGCTCTGCCCAGATCCTCCGGGTTGATGGGCAGATAGGGCACCATCCACTTGTCCGTGCCCGTCTCCTTCATATAGTTGAAGCCCTTGTTGATGGCATCCTGATGGCTGCCGGAGAAGGCGGTGAACACCAGATCCCCTGCATAGGGCTGGCGGGGGGGCACCTGCATTTTGGTGCAGCGCTCATACATGGAGATCACCCGCTCCAGATGGGTGAAGTCCAGCTCCGGGTCAACCCCCTGAATGTACATATTCAGCGCCACGGTAATCATATCCACGTTTCCCGTGCGCTCGCCGTTTCCGAACAGGCACGCCTCCACCCGCTCGGCTCCTGCCAGCAGCCCCGCCTCCGTGGTGGCCACGCCGCAGCCCCGGTCGTTGTGGGGGTGGAGGGAGATGATGGCCCGCTCCCTGCCGGGGAGATTGCGGATAAAATACTCCATCTCGTCGGCAAACTGGTTGGGCATACAGTTCTCCACCGTGGTGGGCAGGTTGAGGATCACCTTGTGCGCCTCATCGGCGTGGAGGTGATCCAGCACGGCGGCGCAGATCTCCACGGCGGCATCCATCTCCGTGCCCATGAAGGACTCCGGGGAATACTCATAGCGCAGATCCATGCCGGAGGCGATCACCGGCTGCGCCATCTCATAGATCAAATCGGCGGCATCCACGGCGATCTGCTTCACCCCCGCCACATCGGTGCGGAAGACCACCTCCCGCTGCAGGGTGGAGGTGGAGTTATAGAAGTGGAAAATGACGTGCTTTGCCCCTTCAATGGCCGCAAAGGTCTTTTTAATCAGGTGGGGTCTGGCCTGTACCAGCACCTGAATGGTCACGTCGTCGGGGATGTGTCCCCCCTCGATCAGCTCCCGGCAGATCTGGTAATCCGTGTCGGAGGCGGAGGGGAAGCCGATCTCTACCTCCTTCACGCCGATCTCATCCACCAGCATGTGGAACATCTCCAGCTTTTCCTCCATGTTCATGGGGTCGATCAGCGCCTGATTCCCGTCCCGCAGGTCTACCGAGCACCAGACGGGCGCCTTCGTGATGGTTCTGTCCGGCCAGGTGCGGTTCTCAATGGGCTGGGGGACAAAGGGGATGTACTTCTCATAGCCTTTCATATCAGTTCCTCCTGTGCGGTCAGGGCGTGAAAAAACCCCCGACCGGATAATTCGGTCAGGGGTGTAATTGCTTACACGGTACCACCCTGTTCAGCCGGCGCTCACACGCACGACCCTCACCGCCTCAGTCAAGGCGCCGACCGGTAACGGTGTCAACCGGACAGCCCTACTCCTGCAGGTTTCAGGCTGCCAGCTCAGGGAGCAGTTATCCACAGAATCCTCCGCACCGGCTTGCACCCACCGCCGGTTCTCTGCGCCGGTAAGACCCTGTCTTTCTTCCCGTCTATGCTGTTCAAGTCCGTATTATAGCGATTTTTCCGCCCCTTGTCAATCCGCAAGTTTCCCCCGCAGGCGCTTTTCCCCTCCCGTATCCTCCCTCTGTCGGAAGAACGCCCCAGAGAAGGCTGAAATTCTCCGTTGTTTTGTAGACTTTGCTTCTAGCTTTTCCGGCGGCGGTGTTGTATGATAGGCGTGCTGTGAATTGTGCTTGCAATGCGCAGCGACCACAATATGAAGTGTTGAAAAAGGAGGCGGCGCAGGAATGCAGGGCAGGGTTCATTCTGTGGAGACCTTCGGCTCGGTGGACGGGCCGGGCACCCGGTTTCTGATCTTTTTGCAGGGCTGCCACATGCGCTGCCGCTACTGTCACAACGCAGACACATGGGCGCAGGACGCCGGGACATGGCGCACGGCGGAGGAGCTGCTTGCTCAGGCGGAGCGCTACCGCCCCTACTGGGGCAGGGAGGGCGGCATCACCGTCAGCGGCGGGGAGCCGCTGCTGCAGGCGGCGTTTCTGCTGGAGCTGTTCACCAAGGCAAAGGCACGGGGCATCTCCACCTGTATCGACACCTCCGGCCAGCCCTTCAATCGCAGAGAGCCTTTTTTCTCCACCTTTCAGGCGCTGATGGAGGTGACTGACCTGCTGCTCATGGACATCAAGCACCTTGACCCCCAGCGCCACAGGCTCCTCACCGGGCAGGACATGGACAGCATACAGGACTGTTTCCGCTATCTGTCCCAAATCGGAAAGCCCATCTGGGTGCGGCAGGTATTGCTGCCCGGCTGGACGGCGGAGGAGGGGTATCTCCGGCAGGTCAGGGCGTTTTTGGACACGCTGGACAATGTGAAAAAGGTGGAGGTGCTGCCCTATCACAGCATGGGGCAGTTCAAATGGGAGGCACTGGGCATCCCCTATCCCCTGAAGGACGCCCAGCCCCCCACACAGGAGCAGATCACACTGGCAGAACAGATTCTCACCGGCAGGGCATAAGCCCTGACCCAGAAAAAAGAAAGGAATCAGGATACCATGGAGACACAGCAGTTCGCACAGGCGTGGAGAGGCTTCCACGGCAGCAAATGGAGGGAAGAGGTCAACGTCCGTGACTTCATCCAGAATAACTACACCCCCTACGACGGGGACGAGAGCTTCCTCGCCGGCGCCACGCAGGCCACGGACAGGCTCTGGGGCAGGCTGCAGGAATTGCAGAAGGAGGAGCGGGCAAAAGGCGGCGTGCTGGAGTGCGAGACGGAGGTGGTCTCCTCTCTCACCGCCTATGGCCCCGGCTATATCGACCCTGACCTGAAGGAGCTGGAGCAGGTGGTGGGTCTTCAGACGGACAAGCCCCTGAAGCGTGCCTTCATGCCCTACGGCGGCATCAAGATGGCGGAGCAGGCGGCGCAGACCTACGGCTATCAGGTGAACGAGAAGTTCCACAAGATCTTCACCGACTACCACAAGACCCACAATCAGGCGGTGTTTGATGCCTACACCCCGGAGATGAAGCTGGCCCGTCACAGCCATATCGTCACCGGCCTGCCTGACACCTATGGCAGAGGCAGAATCGTGGGGGACTACCGCCGTGTGGCGCTCTACGGTCTGGATTACCTGATCGGCGAGAAGCAGAAGGACCTGCTCAACTGCGGCTGCGGCACCATGACCGATGATGTCATCCGTCTCCGGGAGGAGCTGGCGGAGCAGATCCGCTCCCTGCAGCAGATGAAGGAGATGGCCGCCGTCTACGGCTTTGACATCTCCCAGCCCGCCACCACCGCAAAGGAGGCGGTGCAGTGGCTCTACTTCGGCTATCTCGCCGCCATCAAGACCCAGAACGGTGCAGCCATGAGCGTGGGGCGCATCTCCACCTTCCTGGACATCTATCTGCAGCGGGATCTGGCGCAGGGCAGGCTCACCGAGGCGCAGGCGCAGGAGCTGATCGACCACCTGACGCTGAAGTTCCGCATGGTGAAGTTTGCCCGTATCCCCTCCTATAACCAGCTCTTCTCCGGCGACCCGGTTTGGGCGACGCTGGAAATGGGCGGCATCGGCATGGACGGGCGGAGCATGGTCACCAAGACGGACTTCCGCTTCCTCCACACGCTGGAGAATATGGGCCCCTCTCCTGAGCCGAACCTGACGGTGCTGTACTCCTCCAAGCTGCCGGAGGCCTTCAAGCGCTATGCCGCAAAGATTTCCGTCACCACCTCCTCTATCCAGTACGAGAACGACGACGTGATGAAGCCGGTGTGGGGAGACGACTACTCCATCTGCTGCTGCGTCTCCGCCACCCAGACCGGCAAGGAGATGCAGTTCTTCGGCGCACGGGCAAACCTTGCCAAGTGTCTGCTCTACGCCATCAACGGCGGCAAGGACGAGAAGTTCACCGACAAGGCGGGGAACCATTTGCAGGTTGGCCCCCAGTACGCCCCCATTACCTCCGAGGTGCTGGACTATGAGGAGGTCGTGGCAAAGTTCGACGTGATGATGGACTGGCTGGCAGGGCTGTATGTGAATATTCTCAACCTGATTCACTATATGCACGACAAATACTACTATGAGTCGGCGCAGCTCGCCCTCATCGACACCGACGTGCGCCGCACCTTCGCCACCGGCATCGCCGGGTTCTCCCATGTGGTGGACTCCCTGTGCGCCATCAAATACGCCACTGTCCGCCCCGTCCGGGACGAGAGCGGCGTTGCGCTGGACTATGAGATCGAGGGCGACTTCCCCCGCTACGGCAACGACGATGAGCGGGCGGACGAGATTGCCGTGTGGCTGCTGAAAACCTTTATGACCAAGATCCGCAAGTTCCACACCTACCGCAACAGCGAGCCTACCACCTCTATCCTCACCATCACCTCCAACGTGGTCTACGGCAAGGCCACCGGCGCACTGCCGGACGGACGGGAGGCATATGCCCCCTTCGCCCCCGGCGCAAACCCCGCCTACGGCGCAGAGCGCAACGGCCTGCTGGCCTCTTTGAACAGCGTGGCAAAGCTGCCCTATGAGTATGCCCTGGACGGCATCTCCAACACCCAGACCATCAGCCCCTCTACGCTGGGTCACAATGTGCAGGAGCAGAAGGAGACGCTGGTGCGGGTGCTGGACGGCTACTTCGATCAGGGCGCCCATCATCTCAACGTGAACGTGTTCGGCGTGGAGAAGCTGCGTGACGCCATGGAGCATCCTGAGAAGCCGGAGTACGCCAACTTCACCATCCGGGTCTCCGGCTATGCCGTGAAGTTCATCGACCTGACCAGAGAGCAGCAGATGGACGTGATCGCCAGAAGCGCCCACGGGAGAATGTAAGGTAAATAGAACAACGCCCCTGCGAACCTGTTTCGCAGGGGTCAGACTTTCGGCAAAGCCTCGCAGAGTTCCGCCGCAGGGCGGAATAGAGTCAAACTATTTTTGTACCGAATTCAGTTCGGTGCAAAAATACCTCTATCCATGCAAGTGTGCGACCGAAGGGAGTGCGCGCAGCATGGATGCAA
>CAJOOV010000186.1 GCA_905236265.1 uncultured Oscillospiraceae bacterium
AGAGAAGAGACTAGACGGGATAGTGTTTTTGTGATAGAATACGCAGATAGTGGACTCTTACGCAACCGGAAAGGATGCCTGAAATGAAGAACCTGCCAAATCTGCTGACTGGTGTGCGGATACTGCTTATTCCTGTTTTTGTATGGCGTATGATAGTAGGCGACCCCCTTACCTCCGGGCTGATTTTGATTGTCTCCGGTCTCACAGATACGCTGGACGGGCAGCTTGCCCGCCACTTTCACTGGGTCTCTGATCTGGGCAAGGTGCTGGATCCTCTGGCGGACAAGCTAACACAGTGTGCTGTCTCCATCTGCCTTTTGATACGCCTGCCGAAGCTGTGGTTTTTCTTTGTTCCTCTGATTGTGAAGGACGGCGTCATGCTGATGCTGGGTGTTTATATCACCCGTGGCGGTGTTCAGATTGAAGGCGCCGGCATCTTCGGTAAGATAGCAACGGTTGTGTTTTACGTCGTCATGGTTTTGATTGTTTTGGTTCCGTCCATCCCTGAGTGGGTCGTAACTGCCATGCTGGCCATTGACCTGATTTGTGCGCTGCTGGCAGCGATGAGCTATATCCCGGACTGCCGCCGGTATCTGGCAGAGAAGAACAACCAATAAAAAGCCTGCGCCCCTGAGCATCCGCTCAGGGGCGTTTTCCGGTTAAAGGCCGATCGCGTCGCTCATCTGCTCCACCAGCTCCTTCACCGCCTTCACTGCCTTGTCTGCAGCATTGCGGCGGATAACGGGACGAGGTGCGCAGGCAAGGCCGATGGCCGTGCCCACGGCCACACCGATGCCCATGCCCCGGATAAATTTCATATTGTTCATAGTTTCGCCTCCTTTTTCGTTTATACTCCTATCATACCCCATGAGAAAAAATCAAGCCTGAGAAATTTCGGGAATTGATTGCATGAGGCAGACCAATGCAGTATAATCATATTAGGAAGTTATGCCATTTGCTCCTTTGAAGGGAAGTGACAGTGCAATGAAATTGCTGATTAAAAACGGAACAATTGTAGATCCTGTTGGATTATTAAGCGGAAAACGGGATTTATTGTTAGAAAACGGCGTGATCGTTATGATCTCTGAGCACATTGAAGACGACAGCGCTCAGGTGATTGATGCCGCCGGGCTGCATATCAGCGCCGGACTGATCGATATGCACGTTCATCTGAGAGACCCCGGCCTTACCTATAAGGAGGATATTATTTCAGGCTCTCTCGCCGCTGCCCACGGCGGCTTTACTGCTGTCGCCTGTATGCCCAATACCAAGCCTGTGGCAGATTCCGCAGAGACCATCCAATACATTCTGGAACGGTCGAAGGAGAACTGCGGCGTACATATTCTGCCCATCGGAGCGGTTTCCATCGGCCAGCGCGGAGAGCAGCGGACAAACTTTAAGGCTCTGAAGGAGGCTGGCGCTGTAGCGCTGTCCGATGACGGAGTGCCCATCATGAACGCCAACCTGATGCGGGATGCCCTGATTCGGGGCAACCGCCGGGGACTGACGGTGTTAAGCCACTGCGAGGACGACACCATGGTGCATGGCAGGTGCGTAAACGAAGGCAGAGTCTCCCGCTCTCTTGGCCTTCCGGGACGCCCCGCCATAGCGGAAGAGCTGATGGTGATGCGGGATGCCATGCTGGCGGAGGAGACCAGAACCTCCGTACATATCTGTCATGTGTCCACAGCCAACAGCGTGAATATCATCCGTCAGTTCAAGCGCAAGGGTGTGAATATCACCTGCGAAACCTGCCCCCAGTATTTCATCCTCACCCATGAGGAGATTCTGCGGCAGGGCTCCCTTGCCAAGGTGAATCCTCCTCTCCGGGCGACCAAGGACAGGGACGCCGTTCTGGCCGGTCTCAAAGACGGTACCATTGACTGTCTTGTCACCGACCACGCCCCCCACTCTGCGGAGGAGAAATCCATGCCGCTCACCGCTGCCCCCGCCGGAATGATCGGGCTGGAGACAGCACTGGCGCTGAATCTCACCTATCTCTACCACACCGGGGAGATGTCACTGGCAGACGTGATTGCCAAGATGACATACCGTCCCGCCCAAATTCTCGCCCTTCACGCCGGTGCAGGCACGATTTCTCTGGGCGGTGCGGCTGATCTGACCATTTTTGATGTGAACGAGGCGTGGACAATCCATCCAGACGAGTTTCTCTCAAAGGCCAGAAACACGCCCTTTGCCGGACAGCAGGTGCGGGGCAGGGTGCGCTATACCATTGCAGACGGAAAAATCATCTATCAGGCGGGCTGAGCGTAATTTACCAAGGAGTGACAACCATGTCTTTTGACGTATTACAAAAGAAAATCCGTGAAATGAAGAACCCCACCGTGGCCGGGCTGGATGCCAGACTGGAATATGTACCGCCCTTTATGGTGGAAAGCGCCCTGAGTAAGTATGGCCAGACCCGGAAGGCTGCTGCAGAGGCGATCTATCAGTTCAACTGCGGGCTGATGGATGCTCTGAGCGACATTGTGCCCGCCGTAAAGCCCCAGTCCGCCTATTATGAGCTTCTGGGCTGGGAGGGAATGGAGCTTCTGGAACGTACCATTTGTTACGCAAAGGAAAAGGGCTTCTTTGTCATTGCCGATATTAAGCGGGGCGACATCGGGGCGACAGCCTCCGCCTATGCGCAGGCGTGGCTGGGGAAGAGTACCATCGGAGAAACAGAGCTGCCCGGCTTCAACGCCGACTGCGTCACCGTCAACGGCTATATGGGCAGCGATGCCATAAAGCCCTTTATCCAGCAGGCGGAGCAGGAGGACAAATGCCTCTTTGCTCTCGTGCGCACGTCCAACCCCTCCGCTGTGGAGCTTCAGGACATGATGGCAGGAGATCGGATGGTTTACGATGTGATGGCGGAGCTGGTA
>CAJOOV010000187.1 GCA_905236265.1 uncultured Oscillospiraceae bacterium
CTGGAGATCCACGAGGATCCCGGCTTTCGTCCTGCCTGCAGGGAGCCTATGCCCGCCGGGGCAGTGGTCTCCGCAGAGCCGGGCATCTATCTTCCGGGGCGCTTCGGCGTGCGGATTGAGGATGTCATTGTGCTGCAGGAGGGCGGCTGCCGTGTGCTGACCCGCTCCCCCAAAGAGCTTATTGTCCTGTAATATTGGGAGGTGCATTATCATGCGGCAATTGAGCAGAACGATTGCGCTGCTGCTGTGCGTGGTGCTGCTGGCCGGGACGGCGAGCCTGCCTGCGCAGGGGGCAATGCTGCCCCAGCGGGCGATGACCCAGAGCGCATCCAGCCAGACCTGCGGCGACAGCCTGACATGGGAGCTGAAAAACGGGACGCTGAGCATCAGCGGCACCGGAAAGATGTATGATTATTCTCAGGACTTTCCCGCTCCGTGGCGGAATCAGGCGGACAGCGTGACAAAGGCTGTGGTGAACAGCGGCGTCACATCCGTCGGAAGCTATGCCTTCAGCGGCTGCAAAAACCTCACCGCTGTGACGCTGCCTGAGAGCCTGAGAACCGTGGGGAAAATGGCGTTTCTGGACTGCGCCAGACTGAAGACGCTGACCCTTCCGGAGGATGTGACCCAGATAGGAGAGTATGCCTTCGGCTACTATCAGGGCACCGGGGGCGTGCTGCCCCTCACCGGACTGAGCCTCAGCGGCGGCGCTGCCGCAGAGCGCTATGCCAAGGCCAACAGCCATATCACCTACCTCTCCCACGAGCCGGATGTGCCGGAGAATCCCACGGTGCTCTCCGCCGTGTCCAATGTGGCCAGCGGCGTGAGAATCCAGTGGAGCGCTGTCTCCGGCGTGGGGAAATACCGGGTGTTCTACCGTCAGGGCAGCGGGAGCTGGAAAAAGGCGGGAGATACCGCAGCCCTGAACTATACCGTCACCGGACTGACCAGCGGCGTGAGCTATACCTTTGCCGTCTCCTCCCTGTCCCCGCAGGGCGCTGTGCTGACCCAGCCTGAGGAGGAGCGGGGGAGGAGCGTGGTCTATGTAGCGCCTCCCGTCATCAAGAGCATGTATGCCGTGAACGGCGGCGTGAGCGTGAGCTGGGGCAAGGTGAAGGGCGCTGCCAGATACCGGGTGTTCTATAGAGCCTCCGGCAGCATCGCATGGAGCCGGGGAGGAGATACCACGGCCACCACCCTTCAGGTGCTGCGGCTGAAAGCGGGCGTCACCTATCACTTCACCGTGCGCTGCATCTCCTCTGACGGGAGAGCATACACCAGCTATTATGACACCAGAGGCAAGAGCATGACCCTTCTCGCCACGCCGGTCATCACCAAGACGGAGAACCTCAACGGCGGCGTGCGGGTGACGTGGAACCGGGTCAGCGGTGCGGCAAAGTACCGCCTGTTCTACCGCACGCCGGGCAATGTCTGGAAGCAGGCGGGGGATACCACGGGAACCTCCCTCACCGTGGGCAAGCTCACCAGCAACCAGAACTATATCTTCACCGTGCGCTGTGTCTCCGCAGACGGCAGGCAGTACACCAGCTACTACAACCCCAACGGCGTGACCCGGCGCTACCTGAGTGCGCCGGTGGTGAAAAGCGCAGTGTGCGTCAATGACGGCATCACCGTGACATGGCAGAGGGTGACGGGCATTGCCAAATACCGGGTGTTCTACAGAACCTCCGGCGGCAGCTGGCATTACGGAGGAGACAGCACCGGCAGCTCCATGACCATCACCGATCTTGTGGGCGGCAAAAACTACACCTTCACCGTCCGGGGTATCAACTCCGCCGCCACTGCCTATGTCAGCAGCTATAACAGCACCGGCGTGTCCTGTACCTATATCGAGCCGCCGGAGCTGGACGAGGTGGAGTACGACGACGACAGCATCACCATCCGCTGGTATGCCAGTGTGGGCGCTGCCAAATACCGGGTGTTCTACAAGAGCAGCAGCGGCTGGGTGAGGGTGGGGGACACCACCGCAACCAGACTGCGCACTACCTCCCTCCCCAGAAGCCAGCGCTACATCTTCACTGTGCGCTGCATCTCCTCCGACGGCAGCCGCTATACCAGCGGCTACGACGCAGAGGGCATCTGGGTGCAGGCGGTTCCCGGACAGGTGGCCACCTATAACTTCACCTCCGCCTATACCGGCAGCACATACTATGACCAGCTGATGAGCCTGCGCCTGAGCGGCAGCCCCAGAGACAATCTGGTGGCAGTGGCCATGTCCCAGCTGGGCTATCGTGAGGGCAGCTATGTCTCCTCCACCGACGGCTACGGCAGCGGCTACGACATGGACAACTATACGGAGTTCGGACGCTGGTATTACAACCATGTGGACGGCGGGGACTATTTCTACAAAGCGCCGTGGTGCAGCATGTTTGTCTCATGGTGCGCCAACGAGGCAAACATCTCTTCGGGCACGATTCCCCGCCGGGCGCTGGTGGCCTATATGAAGGACTCCTTCGACAATATGGGCAGATACTACACATGGAACGAGACTGCCTGCGGCTACGGCAGCAAAAAGATCCAGAAGGGCGATCTGATTATCTACTCCGCCTCCTTCGGCGGACGGCTGAGCCATATCGGCATCGTCACCGATGTGACCTATAACTACAACGGCAACAGCAACCGCTGCGTCATCTCCACCGTGGAGGGCAATTTCAACGACAGGGTATCCACCCGGCGGTTTATTATGACCAAGGGCTCCGGGGGCTACATTGACGGCAGCCACGTTATCCGGGGCTTCTGCGTCCCCAATTTCTGAGAAAAACCGAAGCAATGAGCAATCAAAGGCGGCACGAGGGCTTCTCGTGCCGCCTCAAATCGTATACAAAGTCCGATGGACTTTGTATACGAGCTTTGCATCCATGCTGCGCGCACTCCCTTCGGTCGCACACTTGCATGGATAGCAGTATTTTTGCACCGAACTGAATTCGGCAC
>CAJOOV010000188.1 GCA_905236265.1 uncultured Oscillospiraceae bacterium
AAGCACCATCAGACAGGCAAGTATCAGGCTGATCCATTTTTTCATTGTTTTGTCACTCCTTTGCCAGACTGCCGGAGGGCTGGGCGTTCTGCCCTTTCCGAGGCGGTGATACACACCGTGTCCCTCCGGCAGGAGTCATTATAATCCTTTTTCCGAAAATGAGAACAGGCGAAAGAAAATCTTAATCCGATTTCAGAATCCGAAGCCCCCTCCGTGGCGCTGGATTTGGAGCCGGGCACCTATTATGCTTATTCCTCCAACAAGCAGATCAATCTCTTTGCCCTCCATCTCCTCCCCGGCAAAGCGCCCCGGAAGGCGTGGAGCGATGTTGCCGCCCCCGTGGTAGAGGATGTGGTGCGGCAGGAGGACGGGAGCCTGCAGGTCACCTTCACTGGGGAGTTCGGTCTGGACGGGGCGGACATGGCTCGTGTGTTCCTGCTTCAGGACGGCTTTGAGGTGGACTGCAAGAGCGTGAACGGCGCCGCTCCCGTCACCTTTATGCCCATCACCAACGGTGATTTCACCGTCAAGGTGGTTCTCCTCCGGGAGGGCGAGGCGGACAAGGAAAGCGAGCCTTATCTGATTGAGGATTACAGACTGCCCCCTCCCCAGCCCGCCATCACATGGCTGACCAATCTGGGCGAGGGCAGGGTCTATGCCGACTGGAACAACGTGGAGGCAGATCAGGGCTGCGACGTATACTATAAGCTCAGTTCTGATGAAGCGTTCACATTGGCAGCAGAGGGCTGCACTGCGGGGAACTACACCTTCACCGGCCTCACCCCCGGCGAGGTCTATACCGTAAAGGTCGTGGCAAAGGACAGCGTGATGGGCTCCAGCGAGTACGAACGAGACATCACCGTGGGCAAGAGCGTGCAGGAGTGGTACGTGGACGACTTCGGCTCCGCCACCTCCGGCACCATCAAGGTGAATGATGAAGCCTTTGCCGTAAAGAGCTATGGGGCAAACTATCCCATCTCCAAAAACCTTGCCCCGGACATCACCGACGGCTCCGGCGTGATCGAGATGACCATGACCAGCGAGAACGGCAAGATTGCCGACAGCGAGGAAGGCATTCAGGTCTACTACACCCGTCTGAACCCCAACACGGAGAACTTCAAGCTCACTGCCACCTTCTCCCTGAAGGACAAGACCTATTTCGGCAATCAGGCGGGCTTCGGCGTGTATGCCATTGACATTGCAGGTCTGGGCACCAAGGATGCCAAGTATATGAACTCCGTGGCCGTGGGCAATTTCAAGCTCAGAGACGGGGACACCACCCGCTATCATTACAGCGGCGTGCGTGTGGTCACGGGCTATGACTCCTACGACCCCACCAGCACCTCCGGCACAGGGCGGGAGCTGGACAACACCCATGTGTTCAGCGCACGTCCCGAGGCGGATGATCTGGTGCCCGGCGAGCAGTACACCTACACGCTGGAAAAGACCGGCGAGGGCTTCCTTGCCACCTATCAGGGCGAGACCATCGAGATTCCTGACGTGACGAAGATCATGGTGCAGGAGGACGGCTCCATGGTGGTGGCGGTTGCCGTGGGACGCTGCAACGCCGTCATTGAGCATATCACATTTGAAAAGACCGAAGGCTCCGCCGCTCAGGGCGGCGCTGCCCAGAAGCTCCAGCCCAAGGTCAGCGTCTACTCCTCCAACACCTCCGCCCGTCAGGTCTACACCTTTATGGCAGACGCCAACACCGAAGGTATCCTCACCCTCAGCTCCCGTGACGCTCAGGGCAATGTCACCGAGCTGGGCTCTGCTGAGGTCAACAGCGCTCTGGTGGCAAAGCTGGACGTGATGCTGTGGAACAAGGGCGGGGAGAACGAGCTGTTCTACTCCTTCCAGCCCGACGGGAGCAACCCCAACCTTGCGGACTATGCGCCGGTAGAGGGCAGCGTGAAGGTGGCATGGCAGGCCAAAAATGAGGCAAACACCGTGTTCTACACCTCACCTGATGCCTCTGTCAACGGCGCTGGCACAAGAGAAGACCCCGCCGATCTGCAGACCCTGCTCTCCACTGCCCTGCCCGGACAGACCATCCTCATGCTGGACGGCACCTATGCGCCGGACGCCCAGTATTTCATCCCCCGCAACGTCAGCGGCACGGCAGATGCCCCCATCACCCTGCGGCCTGCCAATGTGTCCACCGCCGGGGATGTGGGCAAAGTCAGGATTGTGGGCGACAACCTGCAAAGCGCCTCCCTGTTCCATATCGTGGGCAGCTACTGGCATGTGTATGGCCTTGAGCTGAGCAACGAGGCCCACTGGATCCCGGATTCCGTCACCTATAACACCAAGGGCATTTCCGTCTCCGGCAACCACAATATCGTGGAGCTGTGCCTGATTCACCATGTGGGCAACTCCGGCATTCAGATCAGCCGCTATTCCGGCGAGCCTAACGTGCAGGAAATGTGGCCCAGCTGCAACCTGATTAAAAACTGCGAGTCCTATAACTGCTGTGACTCCAGCAAAAACGACGCAGACGGCTTTGCCGCAAAGCTCACCTGCGGCGAGGGCAACGTGTTCTACGGCTGCATCTCCCACCACAACATTGACGACGGCTGGGATCTCTACGCCAAGTCCACCACAGGCAGCATCGGCGCTGTCACGGTGGAGAACTGCGTGGCCTACAGCAACGGCTTCCTGCTCACCGATGACGATGCGCTTGCCCGGATCCGGGGCGAGGGCAACGGCTTCAAGCTGGGCGGTGAGAATATGTACGGCGGGCATAAGCTGATTAACTCCGTCTCCTTCAACAACTGGGCAAAGGGCATCACCAGCAACTCCTGCCCGGACTGTCAGGTGATTGACTGCACCGCCTACAACAACTCCCTCAAGGGCGGCAGCTATAATATCAGCCTGTATACCAAATCCTCCAACGTGAAGGGCTGGGTGGTCTCCGGTACCATCTCCCTTGCCACCAACGGCACCACCGCCGCCGAGCTGGGCTCCTCCAACGGCGTGGTTTACTCCCTGAGAAGCAGCAGCAACTACCTCTTCGACGGCAAGCAGAGCCTGAACACGCTGGGCGAGCAGGCCACTGAGGACTGGTTCGAGAGCGTGGACGTGACCACCGTACCCACCAGAAATGACGACGGCACCATCAATATGCACGCGCTTCTGGTGCTGAAGGACACCGCTCCCGCAAACTCCGGCGCAAGGCTGAACACCGCCTCCGACGCTGCCTCCCCCGCTCCGGTGCTCTCCCTGACGGGCGCAGTCATCTCCCCCATTGCGGCGCAGGCCTATACCGGCAAGGCGCTGACGCCTGCTGTTGTCGTGACGCTGGACGGCAACGAGCTGCAGCCCGGCACGGACTATACCGTCGCCTATGCCGACAACGTGAACATCGGCAGCGCCGCCGTGACCGTCACCGGCATTGGGAACTACACCGGAACCCTGAAGGGCGCATTCACCATCAAGAAGGCCAACCAGACCCTCACTGTCTCTGCAGCTCCCTCCGTGGTAGCAGGCAAAACCGTCACGATCAGCGCAAAGGGCGTGGGTGCCATCACCTATGCCAGCAGCAACAAAAAGGTCGCCACGGTCTCCGGCAAGGGCGTGGTCAAAGCCGTTGCCCCCGGAACCGTCACCATCACAGTGAAGGCGGCAGGGGACGCAACCCGCAGCAGTGCAGTCAAGACGGTGAATATCACCGTTTACAAGTGCGCCGTCCCTGTCATCAGCAGGATTACCAACGGAAACGGCAGCCAGACCATCACATGGAACAAGGTCAGCGGAGCGGTAAAGTACCGCCTGTTCTACAAAAGCGGCGGCAAGTGGGTGAGAATCGCTGACACTGCCTCCACGTCCTACACATGGAAAAAGGTGAAGCACGACACCAGATATACCTACACCGTGCGGTGTATCGACAAAAACAGCAAGTATATCAGCAATTACGTCAAGGGCGGAAAGTCCCTGACCTATCTGTCCGCTCCTGCACTGAGCAGCGTGAAAAACGCCAAGTCCAAGACGATGACGGTCTCCTGGAAGACGCTCTCCGGTGTGACCGGGTATCAGATTCAGTACAGCACCAGCAGGGATTTCTCCTCCGGGAACAAGGCGGTCACGGTGAAGGGTGCGTCCAATGCCTCCAAGGTGATCTCTTCCCTTGGGAAGAACAAGGGCTATTATGTGCGCATCAGAAGCTATAAAACCGTCTCCGGTGTGAATGACTTCTCTGCATGGAGCGGCGTGAAGGGCGTAAAGATTGCCAAGTAAAACAGCGGCTCCCCATGCCTAACCGGGGGACATACAAAACAGGAGCGCAGGGCGAACCGCCCTGCGCTCCATACTTTTCACTTACGCCTCATAGACCCGGCTCACTCTGGGGGAGACCGCACAGAGCAGCTCATAGGTAATGGTGCCAAGACACTCCGCCTTCTCCTCCAAAGGCAGACCGTCTCCGAACACCGTGACCACATCTCCGGGCTGTACTCCCTCCACGCCGGTCACGTCCAGCATACACATATCCATACAGACCCGGCCGATCTGGGGCACCCGCCTGCCGTGCAGGAGCATCTCCTGCCGCCCGGACAGCAGACGGAACAGCCCGTCGGCATAGCCGATGGGGACTGCGGCCACCACACTGTCCCGCTGCAGGGTATAGGTGCGCCCGTAGCTGATGCAGGTTCCCTTTGGCAGCGCCTTCACCGAGGCGATGCGGCTTTTTACCTCCATCACCGGCTCTACCTGAATCAGTCCCTCGCAGGCGGGGTCAGGCAGGTGTCCATAGAGGAGGATGCCCGGACGGATCAGGTCGTAGTGCGCCTGGGGATAGTTCAGCGTTGCCGCCCCGGCGCAGGCGCTGTACACCGAAAAGACACAGCCCCGCTCCGCCAGCATCCCCTTCAGCGTTTCAAAGCGGCGAATCTGCATGTGGGAGTAGTCAGGGCAGGTGTCGGCGTCTGAGAAGTGCTGGAACAGCCCCACAGGGGCAAGCCCCTTCAGGCGGTACATCTTCTCCAGCGTATCCGCCGCCTGCTGCATGTGCGCCTCGTCCGCCAGCACGCCCAGACGGCTCATCCCGGTATCCGCCTTCAGAAAGCAGCGCAGCCTGCCCCCTGCCGAGAGCGCTGCACGGGACTGCTGCTGTGCCATGTCCGGGTCATAGACCGTCTGGGTAATGTCCCAGTGCATCAGCTCGGCGGTGTACTCCACCGGCGTATAGCCCAAAATCAAAATAGGGGTGCGGATTCCCGCCTGCCGCAGCTCCAGCGCCTCGTCCAGACACGCCACCAGCAGCCAGTCCGTCCCCAGCTCCTCCAGCCGCTTTGCTGTCTGCACCGCTCCGTGGCCGTAGGCGTTGGCCTTTACCAGCCCGCCAAAGGCGCTGCCCGGTGCCAATGCCCGCAGCTTCCGGTAGTTGCGCTCCAGCCGATCCAAATGGATTTCCGCCCAAGTGCGGCGGGTCTGATCTGTCATATCCGCTCTCTTCCTTCCATTCCGTAATCACCATGGGGCACTGCCCCCAGGATTCCCAGACCTGTCGGCAGCGCCCTCAGCGTGGCAGACTGTCATTGTAGCACAAACCGGGAAAAAGTAAAGGACAACACCCGCTTTTCCTGCCACAGCAGCTCCGCATGGTACAGCGTGCCGCTCTCGGCGTCCCCCCAGACCGCAATCTGGCTGTCATGGTTCTCCGTGTTGGGATTGTCCAGCAGCAGATAGAGGCAGTGCTCTGCCTCTCCCCAGTCCGTCCAGCCGTACTCCGCCACTGACCCGCTGCGCAAAGCACACAGCAGCGCCGGGATGCCGTCCGCAGGGGACAGCCCGTCCGGGGAAAGCGCCCCCGTCTCCAGAGAGATTCCCTCGTAGTCCAGCACCGTCTCCCCGTTCTGCCATGCCGTCCCCGTTCCGGCAATGGACTCCGGGGCAGTGACGGTGAGGCTGCCCGCCTCCTCGCTGCCCTGTATCTCCACGGTATAGCAATACGCCCGCTGCCCGTACTCTGCCAGCACCTCCCCTTCCGCCTGAAGGGAGGGGGAGGCTTCATAGTGGTTGCGAAGCTGCTCTGCAGCCTCTTTGGCGCTATCCCCAAAGGCGCAGCCGTTGAGCAGTACTATCGCCAGAGCGGCGGGTAACAGGCGTCTGAATGTCATAGGGTGCCTCCTGTCAGGATTCCAGCTCCTTCCATACCTGGGGAAGGCAGCGGATGAGATCACTCGGGGTCATGCCCCGAAAGCCGTATCGCCGGGCGGCGATGTCCCCTGCCCGGCCATGAACCCAGACGCCTGCCCCGGCCGCCTGCAGCGGGGGCATCCCCTGCACCAGCAGGGAGAGGATCACCCCGGAGAGCACGTCTCCGCTGCCCCCCTTTGCCATGCCGTGGTTTCCCGTGGTATTGCGCAAAAGCTCCCCCTGCGGGGAGGCGATCAGGGTGCGGTGTCCCTTCAGCACGCTGATGCAGTTCAGCCTGCGGGCAAGCGCCAGCGCCGCCTCCTCCCGCCTCTCTCCGGGAAAGGAGCCCATCAGGCGGGCATACTCCCCATCGTGGGGGGTGAGAATCCAGTCTGAGCGGTTCACAGTGCTATCTATATGCCGGCTCAGGGCATTTAGACCATCCGCATCCAGCACCAGCGGCTTTCCCTTCGTCTCCCGGAGAAACGCCGTCACAAGGCCGTCCAGCGCCGGGGACTGTCCCAGTCCCGGCCCCAGCAGCAGGCCATCGCACCCCGCCGCCCGTTCCAGAATAGAGCTCAGCGCCTCTGGGGCGAGCCTTCCCCCCTCATCCTCCGGGCAGGGAAAGGGCATTGCCTCATCGCACTTCACCGCCGCCACCGGCCACACGGACTCCGGCACCGCCAGAAACACCAGCCCTGCCCCGCTGCGCACGCAGGCATTGGCTGCCAGCACCGGCGCTCCCGTAAAGCCCACGCTCCCGGCGGCAATCAGCGCCTTTCCAAAGCTCCCCTTGTGTCCGTCCTCCGCTCGGCGGGGAAGCCACGATGCCACCAGCTCCCGGCTCAATTCCGTCATGGGAAATCCCTCCTTTTCCGAAACAGTATAGCACACCGGCAAAAGATTGACAATTTTCCCTGCACACTCTTGCAAAAGTGGCGGGAGTATGGTATAAGTATGAGGATTTAAAAAGCAATGAAGGAGAAAAGAACGGCTGCCCCTTTCGTCAGAGAGTCTCTGTCACCGGCTGAGAGCAGAGGCGGAAAGAAACCGTTCGGTTCGCTCCGGAGCTTCCCGCAGGAAAGGGCGGGACGGTGCTGCCGCCGTTACCGGTTTGGAGTGCGCATGGTCTGAGCCGTGCGAATTCGGGTGGTACCACGGAAGCCGTCTTTCGTCCCGTCTCTGGGAGGAAAGGCTTTTTTCTTTGCCCTTCCGGGGCTTTCCCCCTCCGGCATACCCTGTTCATCTATCCATAAAGGAGTGTCTTACTATGAAAGATCAATTGTCCAAGATCCGGGAGGAGGCGCTGGCCGCCATTGGCGCAACCGACGCCGCCGCCGCTCTGGATGCCGTCCGGGTGAAATATCTGGGCAAAAAGGGCGAGCTGACCGCCCTGCTCAAGCAGACCGGAAAGCTCCCCCCTGAGGAGCGCCCGGTGGTGGGGCAGCTCGCCAACGAGGTGAGAGCCGCCCTGACGGATGCCATTACCCAGCAGAGCCAGCGTCTGGCGCAGGCGGCACTGGATCTGAAGCTGGCCTCTGAGACGGTGGATGTGACCATCCCCGGCAAGCGTGAGGAGCTGGGTCACAAGCATCCCATCACCAAGGTCATTGACGAGATTACCGACATCTTTGTGGGCATGGGCTTCAATGTGGCCGAGGGGCCGGAGGTGGAGCTTGCCGCCTATAACTTCACCAAGCTGAACACCGAGGAGGGACACCCCGGCCGGGAGTGGACGGACACCTTCTATATCACTCCCGGCAGGGACGACCCCAAAAACGACGCCGTCCTGCTGCGCTCCCAGACCTCTCCCATGCAGATTCGCACCATGGAGAGCCGCAAGCCCCCCAT
>CAJOOV010000189.1 GCA_905236265.1 uncultured Oscillospiraceae bacterium
CCCGGTGCCGCCGTCCCACACCCGGAGGGTTTTGTCCCACGACCCGCTGACGATCCGTCCGTCCCGCAGGGCGGTCACACAGTAGATCCAATCGGTATGCCCTTCCAGTTCCCGGCTCTCCCAGTCCCCGTCTTGCCCTTCCCTCCACACCAGGAGGGTGTTGTCCCACGACCCGCTGATGATGCGTCCGTCCCGCAGGGCGGTCACACAGGTGACAGGACCGGTATGCCCTTTCAGTTCCCGGCCCTCCCAGTCCCCGTCCTTGCCTTCCCTCCACACCCGGAGGGTTTTGTCATTCGACCCGCTGACCATACGTCCGTCCGGCAGGGCGGTCACGCAGGTGACTCCATTGGTATACCCTTTCAGTGCCCGGCTCTCCCAGTCTCCGTCTTTCCCTTCCCTCCACACCCGGAGGGTATTATCTATCGACCCGCTGACGATGCGTCCGTCCGGCAGGACAGTCACGCAGGTGACGGCTGTGGTATGTCCCTCCAGCACCCGGAGGCAGGCTCCGGTATAACTGTCCCACACCCGGAGGGTGTTGTCTTCCGCCCCGCTGACCATGCGCCCGTCCGGCAGGGCGGCCACACAGGAGACGCTTGCGCTATGCCCCACGACGGAAAACACCGCCTTGTTCAGCCTGGTTCCCCTTGCGTAAGCCGGATTGCGAAACAGCCCCTTCCCGTACCGGGCAAGGCTCATGCCTCGCAAATCCATCCCGGAGAAATCCAGATGGGAGTAGTCCCCGCCCCGCCTGCGGCGCTGCAGCTCAAGCTGGACATAGAGCGCCTCCCGGCTGACGGGGCTTTGCCTTGGCAGGGCGCTCCACAGGGCGGCGGCGTCCTCCTCCTCCATGAGGGGGGCGGCATAGTCCAGCGCCAGCGGCGGCTGGGCGTGCTGCCACAGCTCCGGCAGACCCGGCTCCGCCTCGGCGGCGTTTGCCAGATACAGCCCGGCAAAGGCATCACGGAAGTGCTGGTGGAGGAAGGTGTAGGTGTTGCGCTCTTCCCTGTACCCGGTCAAAAGACCCAGCTCATGTATGAGCATACTGCGCCACTTCACTCCGGCAAAATCGGGCTGCGCCTCATGTATGTCGTCGTATACGTCAAATAATGTCCGCAGATGCCGGGGCAGGGATTGGGGCAGCCGGGACAGCGCCTGACGGATGATGCGGTCAAGCACATCCTTCCCAATGGTAAACCGGCTGTTTTTGACCATTTCATAGCCCACGGCAGGCAGGAGGTATTCACACGCCACAGCGCAGCGCAGCACCCAGTCCTCCTCATTTCTGCGCATCAGCTCCCGTTGGAGGTAGTTCCAGATCACCGCACCCTTCCCGCTCTCAGGTCTGGGGGCAAGGGGATAGCCGCAGACGGTTTTTCCATCCAGCTTCCCGGTTTTGGCATACAGCACCAAAAACAGGGGCAGGCGCAGAACCTCCCAGAGAGGGTCATTGTCCGGGGGAATCTCCCGCCCCAGCCTGCAGAGATAGGTTTTCACCGTCTCCACTCCAACCGGCGCAAGGCGGACGGAGAGGGCATCGGGCAGCTCGTCCTCCAGCTTCATCCCGCTCAGCGGCCGGGACACAGCCACGACCTGAACGCCGGGGCGATCCTTTGCCCAGTTTTTGATGCTGCTGACGACGGGAAAGCGGTGCTGCACAGGCAGCTCATTCACGCCGTCCAGCAGGAGCAGCAGGGAGGGCTTGCTGTTCCACGGCGCACAGGCCAGCTTCTCAAACGGCGCCCAGTACGCCCCCAATCTGCCCTGCAAATAGTGCTCCACGGGAATGGCTTTTTCATCAGAGACCAGCTCGAACAGCGGGATATACAGCGCCGGGACAGACTTTGCCTCCTCCCCCTCCGGGCTGAGCAGCGCCACCGTCTTTCCGATGCCGCCCTCCCCTTCCAGCACAATGGAGTGGTTTCTGCCATCCTGCCAGCTTTTCGCAATCAAATCCCAGACCGGGGAGATGTCCCCCTCCCCTATGCTGCCCAGCGCAGGGAGGGGCTTTGCGTCCTGAAAGCGGGGCAGCAGATCAGGATCCAGATCATCCGGGCGCATGAGCTTAAAGCTGGGGTGGTCACGGCGGGTGGTCTCCATCAGTTGCGCAAGGTGAATGCGCAGCTCCTCCGCCTGCTTCTCATCTGCCTCCACCCTGCGCTTCACCGCCGCCAGCACGTCGCCGGAGGTGAGAAACTGGCTGAAGCGGTCTGCAACCTGAGGGTGTGCATGCAGCAGGGAGCAAATGTCATCGGCAGCAAGAATGTGGATATGCGGGATCAGCTTGTCATACCCTTTCTCTTTCAGGTATGCCTCAATGGTGTCCCGTCCGCCCTTGTTCGCAACGGGCGTGAGCGTCACATTGGTAAAGAACAGCCATGTATCCGGGATTCTCTTTCCTTCCTCTTTTTTCCTCCGAAACCCTTCCAGCTCTTTACGCAGGTTCCTCTTTAGCCAGCTAATCTGGTCATCTGATTGAATGTCCGGGTATCGGAATTTGGCCTGGCCGACGGTATAGCCCAGAGTTACTGCCTCTGCGAAGGACAGTCCGTTTTTTTCCAGTGTAAACTCCCGCTGTCCGTCCGGACCCTTGCCGAAAATTTTCACCTCAAACCCGGCAACGGCGGAGGCCAGCGCCTGAACCAGAGCCTCAAATTGCTCAGCGCCCAATCGATTCAGTTCGTACTTCATTGACAATTCCCCCCGGAATATGACCTTTGTCCCGGAATAAAGGCTGGTTTTATCTCGGTCGCTCAATCAAAAAGAGCTTTTTGTAAAATTGTCTTATTATACCACAGAGTCTATATTGCGGCAAGATGAAAGCGTCAGATCACAGAATCAATGGGAGCTTCTCAAAAAAACATATATGGTTTTTCAGCGTAATCCTATGTTATTTGCAACTATCTCTTTAAACAAGGCAGAGAATCCCGCAGTAACTGACGATAAAGAGCATCGTATTCACAACAACGAAAGCGGCGGGCAAAACGGCGCCAGCCATTTTGTTTCTACTGTTGAAGGGGGCGGTAAACACGAAAACGGACAACTGCATGTGTCAAAAATGCGCTCACGGGCAACCAGGCCGCCCGGCCTTTGGCTGCCCTGCCCCATGCCCGAAATCGAAGAGCGGCCTCCGGGCAGATTGCTGCCGCAGCGACGCCGTGTGCTGAAAATAATTCAGATAAGGAATTGACAATTTTTTGTTGTTGTGCTACACTGTCAAGCAGTCAGCCAAAAGATTCACAGGCAGTGCTGATGAATACTATTTAATAATGGGAGGAAACCAAGACATGAAAAAGCGCATTGTATCACTGCTCATGTCCGTGGCGATGGTAGCAGCGCTGCTTGTCCCTGCTATGGCTGCCAGCGGTATGAACAGCAACGAGGAAGACCTGCTGAATTACTTCAGCGATGCCATCGACAAGTATGCCAGCGTGCTGGACGAGAAGAACACCGGCACCACTGAGCAGTACAAGGCAGAGGCGCGCAACACTCTGACCAATGATGTGGAGCTGGACGAGGCTGCCTGCAAGGATTTGAAGGCTGCCATTGATGAGCTGCTGGCCTTCGTGGAGGGCAAGAACATCACCACCAAGAAGCAGGCCTCTGAGATTATGGACGAGGTTCTTTCTCTTGCCAACAAGACCGCCAACAAGTACGGCATGACCATCACTGTGGAGCATAACGCGAAGGCCGTGGCCGACGTGATTGTGGACAAGGATTCCAAGTACTATGACGGCAGCAAGGATTCCGGCAACTCCTCCAAGAAGGTGAGCGACGGCACCGGCAGCAAGGCCGTGAAGCAGACCGGCTTTGACACCACCGCTACCGTGGCTGTCTCTCTGGCACTGGTTGCCGCTCTGGGTACGGGCTTTGTGGTCGTTCGCAAGAACAGCCTGCTCTCTTGATGCAGGATGACGCGAGAACGAGTAACAAAAGGGCTGGCATATTTCATTATGCCAGTCCTTTTTTCTGTCATCGGCTATGCCCTGCTGTTTGTCGCCCTGAGACCCGTCTGGGAGCTGTCCGCCGCTGCGGCGGGCATGGTCATGGCCAAGGAAACGCCCACGTTTCAGGCACATCTGACCTCCAGCTTCAACCGGGAGGCAGCCGCCGCTACGCCGGTGCAGAATCAGGAGCCGTCCGGCGGGGACACCCAGAGCGAAGCGCCCTATATCCGCATTCAGGACATCCAGCTTCCCGACGACGGGGAGCATTATGCCAACCTCTCCTGTGAGAGGATCGGTCTGGATGCCCCGGTGTACTGGGACGATACCAGCGCCATCCTCCGGGCAGGGGTGGGACATTATCTCGCAAGCACATTCCCCGGCTACGGCGGACTGATCGTCCTCTCCGGTCACAACACCACGTTTTTCAAGCCCCTGCAGGACATTGAGGCAGGAGACATCATCCACTATGACACCAACTACTGCAATTATGAGTACGAGGTGACAGATGTGGAGGTGCTCAATGAGAATGTGCTCAACGAGCGGATTATGAAAAACCTGATGGTGGAGGAAGAGAAGCTGGTGATGTACACCTGCTATCCCTTCGGTCCCCACGCAGGACGCAAGACGGACCGGCTGACCGTGACGGCAAAGCGGATCTCCGGCTATGATGTACGGTGGAGGAGCGAAGCAAATGCCGAGTAAACCTTTTATTTCCCCGGACCGGGAGGAGAGAGGCCGCCATGCCTCCTCTAAGCGTCCCGCCGCCCAGGGGAAGGCGGCTGCACGGACGCTGGTGAGCTGTCTGTTCTCCTTCCTGCTTTCCCTGCTGCTGTTGGCGGGGTCGGCGCTGGTGGTGGCAAAGGCCGGCTTTACAGAGGAGAATATTCAGTCCGTGGCGGATATTGTGTTTGCCGGGATGGTGCGGGAGGAGGCGCAGGAGGCCGCTGTGGACTACACCCTCCCCACGGGAATCGACAGTGGGGTGCTGGACGGTCTATTTGACCGTCAGACCACGAAGGAGCATTTGGAGGGCAGCATTCACGCTGCCTATACAGGGGAGGATTATAAGGCGGATACCTCCGAGCTGGAGCAGCGGCTGGGCGCAAATGTGAAAGCCAGCTTTGCCGGAGAGGGCTACTCTTTTGACGCTGAGACGCAGGCGGCGGTGGATGCCTATTGCAGTGACATCGCCGCAATTTACCAAAACAGGCTGAAGCTCCCTGTTGTGGGGGTTCTCGTCCGGGTTCATCAGGTCATCGACCGGTTTTTCTCCGTGGCCGTCAGCGGCATTGCGGTTCTCTCCGCACTGCTGGGGCTGCTGCTGATCCGGCTCTACCGTCTCCCCCACCACGCCCTGCGCTACTGGTGCTATGCCACCGGTGCCACTGCCATAGAAGCCTTTGCGGCGCCCTATGCTCTGTATGTCTCCGGCATCTACCGCCAGCTCAATGTCACGCCCCAGTCCTTCCACCGTTTTCTGGTGAATCTGTGTGAATCCGTTCTGAAGCGGTGCTTTTTTGCCGCAGGGCTGTGGCTGGCTGTAACGCTGGTGCTGTTTGCGGCTGTGGCGCTGATGCGCATGAGGCTGCAAAAGAAGCACAGCACCCACCATGTCCATCATCACCACGCAGCATAACAAAACAGAGTGCGTATGTTCAGCGACAGCCGTTGAACATACGCACTTTCTTTTTCTATTCCTGACCCTGCGTGCTGCCCACGCTCTCCAGCGTCAGCTCCTCCTCCCCTGCCGACACCCGCAGGGTGCAGCCCTTTGTCAGCGTCCCCTCCAGCATCAGTGCCGCCGCCGGATCCTCGATGTGCCGCCGGATATAGCGGCGCACAGGGCGCACGCCATAGGCAGGCTCCATCCCCGCTGCGGCAATCCGCTCCAGTGCGTCCTCCTCTATGCTCAGCCCAATGCCCCGCCGGGCAAAGCGCCGGGCGGTCTGGCGGGTCATCAGCTCCGCAATCTGCCTGACCTCCTCCCGGCTGGGGATGCGGAAGCAGACGATCTCGTCTACCCTGCCCAGAAACTCCGGGGGGAACAGCTCTCTCAGCGCCTTTCTCGCCGCCTCCTCCCGCAGCTCCTCCCCGCTGCCTCCGGCAAAGCCCACCGGGCGCATGGCCTGCGCCAGAGCCTCTCCCCCGGCGTTGGTGGTCATCACCAGCACGGTATTGCGAAAGTCCGCCCGTCCGCCCTGTGCGTCCGTCAGGCAGCCCTCCTCCATGATCTGCAGCAGCAGGTTCCACACCTCCCGGTGCGCCTTTTCCAGCTCATCCAGCAAAACCACCTGATAGGGCTTCCTCCGCACCGCCTCGGTGAGCCGTCCCCCCTCTTCATGCCCCACATAGCCGGGGGGCGCTCCGATCAGCCGGGAGACAGAATGCGCCTCCCGGTACTCGCTCATATCCAGACGAAGCAGGGCGGTGTCGCTGCCGAACAACGCCTCTGCCAGCGCCCGGCAAAGCTCCGTCTTGCCCACGCCGGAGGAGCCTGCAAACAGGAAACAGCCCACCGGCCTGTTCCCCTCCTGCAGCCCTGCCCGGCTGCGGCGGATGGCGGCGGC
>CAJOOV010000190.1 GCA_905236265.1 uncultured Oscillospiraceae bacterium
CCACGAACATCTCCACAAAGTCCGAGCCGGAGATGGAGAAGAAGGGGACGTGTGCCTCGCCTGCCACTGCCTTTGCCAGAAGAGTCTTGCCGGTGCCGGGAGAGCCTACCAGCAGCGCACCCTTGGGCAGCCTTGCGCCGATGGCGGTGTACTTGGCGGGAGAGTGGAGGAAGTCAATGATCTCCTCCAGCGACTCCTTCGCCTCATCCTGTCCGGCCACGTCACGGAAGGTGACGCCGGTCTCCCGCTCCACATACATTTTTGCATTGGACTTGCCCACATTGCCGATGCCGCCGCCCATTCTTCCGCTCATGGCGAAGCGGAAAAAGACCAGCATAGCCAGCACCGTCAATGCCATAGGCAGCACATAGGAGATCAGAAAGGCCGTCACCGGACTTTCCTGCTCGAAGGGGGAGTAGTAGGCCACTCCGTGCTCCTCCAGAAGCAGGAGGAAGTCCGTGTAGTTCAGCGGCGTGGTATACAGATCCGGAACCTCCGCCCCCTCCGGGACGGACTGCTCCAGCTCCTGATAGTGCTTTTCCAGCCACGCCTTGCCGCCCTCTTCCGTCAGCTTGACGGTGTATTTCCCCTGCTGCAGCTTGACCTCTTCCACCTGATCCGCCTTGACCAGCGCTACCAGCTCGCTGAACTTGATCTCCTCCGCCCCCATCACGGCGGTGCGTCCGAGAATGACGTTCAGACCGATGGTGAGCACCAGCGCCCACACCAGCAGGGTAATGATTCCGGTGATGTTGCGCCTGCGGTTGTCGTTGCTGTTCTTGTTGTTATTATTCAAGGACATAACCTTCTTTTTATGAGTGTTTTGCCATGTGGATTAGTGTACCACAGGAACGGCGGCAACACAAGAAAAATGCAGGTAAACAATCTGTAAATAAGAAAAAAGCGGGCGGGGCTCAGAAAGACCTTCTGAGCCTGCCCGCTGAAGGGGAGGGCTTATACCTCCATAATCACAGGGAGGATCATGGGGCTGCGCTTTGCCTTTCGGAACAGATAGCCGGACAGCTCCCGCTTGACGTCCCCTTTGATGGTGGTGAAATCCGTGCCGGGGCGCACCCGGTTCAGTACGCCGCAGGCGAGAGAGCGCATCTCATCCATCAGCTCCTCCGACTCCTTCACATAGACGAAGCCTCTGGTGATGATCTCCGGGCCGGAGAGGAGGGTGTGGTCCATGGAGGACATGGTGCAGACCACGACGATCATGCCGTCCTCCGCAAGGCGCTTGCGGTCCCGCAGCACCACGCTGCCCACGTCTCCCACGCCGTAGCCGTCCACCAGAATCCTTCCGGCGGTGACGGTGCCGTTTTCCCGGATGGAGTTGGGCGTCAGCTCGATCACATGGCCGATGTCGGAGATCAGCACATGGTCAGGCCGCATTCCCATGCTCTCGGCAAGCTGTGCATGAAGGCGCAGGTGGCGCTGCTCGCCGTGGACGGGGATAAAGAATTTGGGGCGGATGAGGGCGTGGAGGATTTTCAGCTCCTGCTGGCAGGCGTGGCCGGAGACATGGAGATCCCTGTCCCGCTCGTTGATGACGGTAGCGCCCTTCCGGTACAGCTCGTTAATCACGTTGCCGATGGCGTTTTCGTTGCCGGGAATGGCGGAGGCGGAGAGAATGATGGTGTCCCCCGGCTGCAGCTCGATCTGCTTGTGGGTGGAGTTGGCAATCCGGGTCAGGGCAGACATGGTCTCTCCCTGAGAGCCGGTGGTGATAATGCACACCCTGTCCTTGGGCAGGGTCTTGATCTGGTTCAAATCTACCAGCGTGTGCTCCGGCACCTTCATGTAGCCCAGCCTTGTGGAGACGGTCATGGCGTTTTCCATGCTGCGCCCGGAGACCGCCACCTTGCGCCCGTAGCGTGCGGCAACATTGATGATCTGCTGGATACGGTCTACGTTGGAGGCGAAGGTGGTGACGATAATCCGCTCCCGGCAGCCCTTGAACAGGGCGTCGAAGCTGGCTCCCACGGTAGATTCGCTCTTGGTGAAGCCGGGGCGCTCCACATTGGTGGAGTCGCACATCAGCGCCAGCACACCCTCGTTGCCCAGTTCACCCATGCGGGTCAGGTCGATCATGCCGCCGGAGATGGGGGTGGGGTCGATCTTCCAGTCGCCGGTATGGAGAATCGTGCCCACAGGGGTACGGATGGCAAAGGCCACTGCATCGGCGATGGAGTGGTTGGTGTGGATGAACTCCACCTGAAACACCCCGGCACGCACCACGTCCCCTGCCTCGCAGGTGATGATGTCGGTGGTGGAGAGGAGATTGTGTTCCTCCAGCTTCAGCTCCACCAGCCCGGCGGTCATGCGGGTGGCATAGATGGGGGCGTCAATGGAGCGCAGGACATAGGGCAGCGCACCGATGTGGTCCTCGTGACCGTGGGTGAGGAAGATGCCCCGGATTTTGGACTGGTTCTGAATCAGATAGCTGTAGTCCGGGATGACCACGTCGATGCCGTACATATCGTCATCCGGAAAGCCCATGCCGCAGTCGATGAGAATAATGTCGTTTCGGTACTCCAGAACGGTCATGTTTTTCCCGATTTCGTTCAGACCGCCCAGAGGAATAATTTTCAGCTTTTCTACCATAAATAATCCTTTCTGTATAGTGTTGTATGTAGATACGATTGTATTGAATCTGACAGGACGCGCCCGGACTCGGAGAGGAGAAGGGCATAACTCATGCGGGGTAACTCACAGAGAGACTGCCCTGCACATAGCAGCGCCCTGTGAGATTGCCCCGTGGGAGGAGAGGTAGCTTGTCTGAGCCGGTATCGGTATTGCCGGGACGCTATGATACAAAACGCCCCCAACACGCTTTACGTCTCCGACAGTATAACAGACGCTGACCAAAAAGTATAGTCCAAACTTCTCACAAATAACCGCCCTTTTATGAGGTTTTTGTGATGGAAAGCGACCATTTGTTTCGATACTATCCCCCTTTACCCAAAAGAGCGCTCAAAAAGGGGCGGAGCCGCGGGGTTTTTCCCCTGCGGGGGGAATATCGTGGTGCAGCCGTGCCCCGGCCTCCACGCTGCGCCATGGCCAGATGCGCACCCGCTCCCCCAGCCATGCCCGCCGCCCCACACGGGCGCCGGCGCCCAGCGCCGAGCGGGAGCGCAGCTCCACCTGCCTCTCCGTCTGGGCATGGCGGCACAAAACGGCGCCGCTGATGTGGTTGTCAGCGCCCACAGTGCAGTCAATCAGGACGCTGCCCTCCACGCAGGAGCGTGCGCCCACCAGCGTGCCGGACTCCAAAACGGCATAGGGGCCGATGGAGCACCCTGCCCCGATGGCAGTGTTTTTGCCGAGCCAGCAGGGCGGCGTCAGATGCACGTCCCGGGGCAGGGCACCGGCGGCGTAGATACCCGGCTGGGGCTGGGGCAGGGTCAGCTCCAGCTTCAAATCGCCGTCCAGCGCCAGACGGACACAGCGGAGGTAGGAGTCCAGAGAGCCCATGTCGATCCAGCAGCCGGGAGGACAGTCCGCAAAGAGCCTGCGGTTGTGCTCCAGCATGGAGGGGAAGAGATCACGGCTGAAGTCCCAGGGCACCCCGGCGGGCACATCAGCCAGAACGCTGCCGGAGAGGAGATAGATACCGGTGTTCACCGTGTGGGTGAATACCTGCTCCGGCTTGGGTTTTTCCACGAACCGCCGTATGCGCCCGTCCTTTCCCGCATCCACCAGCCCGAAGGGGGTGGGGTCGCTCTCCTGATGCACCAGAAGGGTGGCCTCCGCCTCCCGCTGGTAGTGGCGCTCAATGGCGGCGGTGAGGTCGAAATCCCAGAGACAGTCCCCGGAGAGCACCACGCAGTCCTCCCCGCCCAGAAAACCGGCGCAGTTGGCGGCGCCTCCGGCTGTGCCAAGGGGGGAGGGTTCGGTGAAATAGGTGAGCTGCATCCCCCAGCGGCTGCCGTTTCCGAAATAATCCGTGATCTCGTGGGGAAGATAACCCAGCGTCATGGCGGCCTGAGTGATTCCGTGGCGCCGGAGCAGGAGGAGAAGATGCTCCAAAACGGGACGCCCGAAGAGGGGAACCATGGGCTTTGGCAGCGTGGAGGTCAGCGGCTCCAGCCGTGTGCCCCTGCCCCCGGAGAGAATGACTGCTTTCATTGTACCATTCCTTTCTGGTATGGGAATGGTGTTAGTGTGTACGCTTTTGGGAAAATGATACCTGCCTGCGGGGAGAGGGCGGCTCTGCCGCAAACCGGATTCACAGCAGAGCCGGGAAGCGGCATCAGCCCTCTTCCAGATAGGGCATGGGGTCTACACTCTCCCCGTTTTTCAGCACGGCAAAGTGGAGCCATGCCCCCTCGTTGCGCTCACCAAGGGCGGTTTCGCCCACAGTGCCGATCATCTGCCCGGCGTTGACCCGCTGCCCCTGCTCCACCTCCAAGTCCGGGGACAGGTTGGCATAGACGGTCATCATGCCGTCGCCGTGGTTCAGCGTCACCGTGGTGCCCAGCAGCAGGTCATTGGACACGGACAGCACCTCCCCGTCCTTTGCGGCATAGACCCCGTCTCCCAGATGGGCGGAGAGATCCACGCCGTTATGGGTGCGCCAGTCATCCAGAGCGGCGTTGTAGGACAGCTCAGAGGCAGAGAAGGCGGCCACTGCCTCCCCCTCTACCGGGGCGAAAAAGACGGATTTTGCAGGCTCCTGCGCAGGCTGCTCCGCCTTTGTCTCAGCGGCGACCTCGGCGGCGGTCTCAGCGGCAGGCTCCTGCTGCGTCTTTTCCGCCTGCGCTGCCTGCTCGCCCTCCGCCGCCGGGACGGACTCCTTGGGCAGGATACTGGTCTGCTCCGCTGCCTTCTCCGTCTGGGAGGGCTTTACCTCGGAGGCAGACTGCACGGCAGGCTCCTGCTGGGTCTGTTCCGGCTTTACGGTCTGAACCTCCACCTGCGCAGGGGCGGAGACAGGCTGCTGGGAGGGGACGAGAGCGGTGTGGGCGAGATTGTAGAGATAGTAGCCGGAGCCGCCGATGGCCATGACGCACAGCAAGAGCACCATGTAGAAGCCCTTGCCCAGCAGAAAGCCGCCGACCTTGCTCCAAAGGGAACGTTTTTTCATGAGAAACACCTCCGAAGCTCAGTATGGACGGCTTCAGAGGCGGTTATTCACAATTCTTGTTCTTTTATCCAATTCAGAAAATCTGTCAGGTTCCGGGCGGTGTATCTGCAGGGAAAGGGGGAAAAGGCATCCGCCGGGGTGGTTCCGTTGCACACGGCGGCAAAGTCCAGCCCTGCACGCCGGGCGGTTTCCGCATCAATCACCGTATCTCCCACAAAAAGCACCCGTCGGCGGGGAACACCCGCCTGTTCCAGCGCCAGCAGTGCGCTGTCCGGGTGGGGCTTATAGTGCTTTACGTCGCCGCCGCCTACCACAAAGGCCACCTGACGGGAGAGCCCCTGATGCGCCAGAATCTCCTCAATGACCTGACGGCGCTTGGTGCTGACGATGGCGGTGACGATTCCCTCACCGGAGAGCCAGTCCAGCAGCGCCCTGCAGCCGGGGAAGAGTCTTGTGCCCTGCACCTGAAGGGGGTTTGCCTTTTCCACATACAGCGCATGAAACTGCGCCTGACGCTGGGGGTCGGTGTCCCCGGTGAGCAGGGTGTAGGCGTTTTCCAGCGTCATGCCGATGGTGGTGCGCACTGCCTCCCGCTCAGGCGCAGGCAGCCCCATGCGCTCAAAGGCGTAGCGGAACCCCTCCACAATGCAGTCCGTAGCGTCCCCCAGTGTGTAGTCAAAATCAAAGAAAACAGCCTGATAACGGTTCATTTCCAGCTCCTCCCTCTCCCGCCGGATTGATTGACAGGGGAGAATTCTCCGGGTAAAATAGGGATATATGAAAACAATAGCATAGAAAGGCAGACGAATCAAGTAATGGACAGCGTAAATGCCCAGTATCTCAAAATGACCCGGACACCCATTCCCCGGCTGGTGGTGCGCCTGAGCGTCCCCGCCGTGGTGAGTATGCTGGTGACCAGTATCTACAATATGGTGGACACCGCCTTTGTGGGCAGGCTGGGAGACAGCGCCAGCGGAGCAGTGGGCGTTGTATTCGGCATGATGGCCATTATTCAGGCGGTGGCCTTTCTCTTCGGGCAGGGCAGCGGAGCCATTGCCGCCCGGAAGCTGGGAGAGCGGAACACGCAGGCGGCCAGCACCATCGCCTCCACCGGCTTTTTCTATGCCTTCGCGGCAGGTCTTGTCATTGAGCTGTTCAGCTTTCTCTTTCTGGATAAGCTGGTGATGCTTCTGGGCAGTACGGAGACGATTGCCCCCTTTGCAAAGGACTACATCCGCTATATCCTCATTGCCGCCCCCTTTATGGCATCCTCTCTGGTGCTGAACAACCTGCTGCGCTATGAGGGCAAGGCGGTTTTGGGCATGGTGGGGCTGATTACCGGCAGCGTGCTGAACATTGCGGGGGACGCTGTGTTTATGTTCGCTCTGAATATGGGGGTAGCGGGAGCGGGACTCTCCACCGGGGTGAGCCAGATGGTCAGCTTCGGGATTCTGCTGAGTATGTTCCTGCGGGGAAAGACCCAGTGCAGGCTCTCCCTGCGCCGGGTGAGCCGGAAGCTGTCCCAGATCGGGGACATTGTTGCCACGGGGCTGCCCAGCCTGCTGCGGCAGGGTCTCACCAGTTTGGGAACGGTTCTGCTCAACAGCAGGGCGGGCGTCTATGGAGATGCGGCCATTGCCGCCATGAGCATTGTCAGCAGGATCATCATGTTTATCTTCTCCGTGGGTCTGGGCGTGGGACAGGGCTTCCAGCCCATCAGCGCCTTTAACTACGGGGCGAGGAAATACCGCCGTGTGCGCACGGCCTACCGCTTTACCCTGCTGCTCAGCCAGAGCATACTCACCCTGTTTGCCCTTGCAGTGCTGGTCTTTTCCGGCAGCCTGATCCAGTACTTCCGGGACAGCGCCGAGGTTGTAGCCATTGGCACAAGGGCGCTGCGGCTGCAGACGGTGGGGGTGCTGTTTCTGCCCTTCAGCATGGTGACGGAGATGCAGCTGCAAAGCACCGGGCAGAAGCTGTCTGCGTCTCTCATGTCCGCCCTGAGAAGCGGACTGTTCTTCATCCCGGCGCTTTTGATTCTCTCCAGCGTCCGGGGACTTGCGGGCATTCAGGAGGCGCAGCCGCTGTCCTATGTGCTGAGCTTTATTACCGCCATCTTCTTCGCCGCAGGCTTCTTCCGCAGGATGCCGAGAGAGGACGAGGGGGAGTGACGGATGGTTCCAATCGCAGGCAAAGTCCCATGGACTATGCCTGCGAGGCTTTGTCTCAGACGGATTGTTCAAAGGGTGTTTTCAATTCGTTCATTCTTTTTCCGCTGCCCGTGGTATGATATGGAAAAAAGAGAGGAGTGTCTGCTATGTTTTCCTATTTCTTTCGTGAACTGAGACATCAGACGGCGATGAGCGCTCTGGTGTCTGTGATACTGGGTCTGGTGCTGATCTTTGCCCCCCAGACCATGATTGCCGGTGTGCTGGGCATTGTGGGCTGGGTGCTGGCTGCAATGGGCGTGTTCTCGCTGGTGGGCGTGTTCCTTTACAACCGGGAGGACATGGGCGCACTGCTGCTGGGCGTGGTGCAATTGCTGCTGGGCGGCTGGATTATCCGCCATCCCTACCAGCTCACCGCCATTGCCGCCTATATCGTGGCTGGGCTGGTGCTGATACACGCCGTGCGGGATATTCAATACGCCGTGGACGCCCACAGGGCGGGCGCTGCCAACTGGATGACGGCGGCGGTCTCCGGCGGACTCACCCTGATTCTGGCGGTGCTGGTGCTGGTGAACCCGGTGGGCTCCGCCATGAGCCTGATCTCCTTTGGCGGCGTGTGCCTGCTGATTGACGGCATCAGCGATCTGGTGATGCTCCACCGGCTGGACAAGCTGTTTTGAGAACTGGGAGGGACGTACAGAAGGCTGTGCGTCCCTCTTGCATCCTTAAAAACCCTACGGTATAATAGGTATCTCAAAGCGAAAGAGAAATGAGGTGAATACCGTGATGGTATCCACAAAGGGGCGCTATGCCCTTCGGATTATGGTAGACCTTGCCCGCAGCACGGGAGAGGAGCCGCTGCCCCTGAAGGAGGTGGCTCAGCACCATGAGATCTCCGGAAAGTATCTGGAGGCCATTGTGAAGCTGCTGGTTCAGGCAGGGCTGGTGGTAGGCTCAAGAGGCAAGGGCGGCGGGTACAAGCTGGGGCGCAGCGCAGCGGAGATCAGTATTTTGGACATTCTGGACGCAACGGAGGGGTCATTGGTGCCCGTGTCCTGTCTGGAGGGGGATGCCAGCGAATGCCCCAAGGCGGGCAAGTGCATCACCCTTCCCATGTGGCAGGGGCTGAATCAGGTGATTCAGGACTACCTGTCCCATATTTCGCTGGAACAGCTGGTACAGCAGGCGGCGGAACGGGGTCTCGGCTCGGAGATGATCTGACCGGGGCAGGAGGTGTGCCATGACGGAGAAAACCTTTCTGACCCCCTGCGGCGCTATCCACTACTGGGTAGACAGGGCAGGGGAGGGGCGCCGCAGAGGGCTGGTCTTCCTGCCCGGACTCACTGCCGACCACCGGCTCTTTCAGCGCCAGATCAGCCATTTTGCGGGGAAACGGCCTGTGCTTGTGTGGGATGCGCCGGGACACGCCGCATCATGGCCCTTTGAGATGAGCTTTGACCTGTTTGACAAGGCTCGCTGGCTGGAGGAAATCCTCCGCCGGGAGGGCTTTCAGCCTCCTGTCATCGTGGGACAGTCCATGGGGGGCTATGTGGCGCAGGCGTATGCCCAGCTCTTCCCCGGACAGATGGCGGGATTCGTCTCCATCGACTCCGCCCCTCTGCAGCGCCGGTATGTCACTGCCGCAGAGCTTTGGCTGCTGGAACGGATGGAGCCGGTGTACCGTCACTACCCGTGGAGGCTGCTGCTGAAGCAGGGCTGCGAGGGGGTCTCCACCACGCCCTATGGACAGGCGCTGATGCGGGAGATGATGATGACCTATGACGGAGACCAGAGGCGCTACGCCGCCCTGTCCGGCCACGGGTTTCGGATGCTGGCTCAGGCCATGCGGGCTGACCTGCCCTATGAGATCACCTGCCCGGCGCTGCTCCTTTGCGGCACGGAGGACCACGCAGGCTCCTGCATCCGCTATAACCGGGCGTGGGCGGAAAACACCGGCATCCCCCTGCACTGGATTTCCGGCGCAGGGCATAATGCCAACACCGACCGTCCGGCACAGGTCAACGCCCTGATCCAGAGCCTGCTGGACGGGATCGAAAATTAGCAGAGGCAAACTCAAAATCCTATTGACGAACAGGGTTTTATGTGGTAGTATCCTTTTAATCCTACTAAAGAACTATGATTTAAGGAGCGTTGACACCATGATTTACGCAGATCATGCGGCCACCACCAAGACCAGCGAGACAGCCAAGCGGGTCATGATGGAGACCATGGATCAGTTTTGGGGCAATCCCTCCAGCCTCCACACCCCCGGACAGAAGGCTGCGGAGGCACTGGAGGAGGCGAGAGCCACCGTTGCCGCCTGCCTGAATGCCCAGCCGAGGGAGATCTTCTTCACCTCCGGCGGCAGTGAGGCGGACAATCAGGCCATCCGTTCCGCCGCCTATCTGGGCAAGCGGAGAGGGAAGAACCACATTATCTCCACCGCCATTGAGCATCACGCCGTGCTGCACACCCTTGCCCGGCTGGAAAAGGAGGGCTTTGAAGTGACCCTGCTGCCCGTAGGCAGCGAGGGCATTGTAAAGGTGGAGGACGTGGCCGCTGCCATCCGCCCGGAGACGGCGCTGGTGACGGTGATGTTCGTGAACAACGAGATCGGCACCATCCAGCCCATTGCCGAGATCGGTGCG
>CAJOOV010000191.1 GCA_905236265.1 uncultured Oscillospiraceae bacterium
AGGCACACCTCTGTGAAAGGCTGTCAGCGTAGCTGACTGGGGGAGTTCTCCAAGCTGACGCAAAGAACCTTGTGAATGCTCCAGCGCCTCACCACACCAGCGTGGCAAAATAGTCCTCCGGGGTCTCCGCCCGGCGCATCAGCTCCACCGAGCCGTCCTCTCTCAGCAGCAGCTCTGCCGAGCGGAGTCTGCCGTTATAGTTGTAGCCCATGGAAAAGCCGTGGGCGCCGGTGTCGTGAATCACCAGCAGATCGCCCTTTTCAATCTCCGGGAGCATACGGTCCACGGCGAACTTGTCGCAGTTCTCGCACAGGGAGCCTACCACGTCGTATTTGTGGTCACAGGGGGCATTCTCCTTGCCCATCACAGTGATATGATGGTAAGCGCCGTAGATGGCGGGGCGCATCAGGTTGGCGGCGCAGGCATCCACCCCCACATAGTCCTTATAGGTGTGCTTTTCGTGGATGGCACGGGTGACCAGATGTCCGTGGGGAGCCAGCATAAAGCGCCCCATCTCCGTATAGATGGACACATCCCCCATCCCTGCAGGCACCAGAATCTCCTCATACGCCCGGCGCACGCCCTCGCCGATGGCGAAGATGTCGTTGGCGCTCTGCTCCGGCTTGTAGTCCACGCCCACGCCGCCGGAGAGGTTGACAAAGGTGACGTGGCACCCGGTCTGCGCCTGTACCTCCACCGCCAGCCGGAAGAGCTGGGCGGCAAGGGCGGGGTAGTAGTCGTTGGAGAGGGTGTTGGAGGCCAGGAAGGAGTGGATACCGAACTCCTTTGCCCCCTTGTCCTTCAGCATACGGAAGGCCTGAAAGAGCTGCTCACGGGTCATGCCGTATTTGGCATCGCCGGGGTTGTCCATCACCTGAAAGCCCTCGGTGCTCTCTCCAAGGGTATAGACCCCGCCGGGGTTATAGCGGCAGGAAATCTTCTCCGGGATAAAGCCGATGGTCTGCTCCAGAAAGTCCACATGGGTGATGTCGTCCAGATTGATGATGGCGCCCAGCTCTGACGCCAGCACATACTCCTCCGCCGGGGTCTCGTTGGCGGAGAACATAATCTCCTCCCCCACAATGCCGCACCGGCGGCTCATCATCAGCTCTGTGAGGCTGGAGCAGTCGCAGCCGCAGCCCTCCTCATGGAGTATCTTCAAAATGCCGGGGGTGGGGGTGGCCTTGACGGCAAAGTATTCCCGAAAGCCGGGATTCCACGAAAACGCCTGATTCACCGCCCGTGCAGTGCGGCGGATGCCCGCCTCGTCATAGAGGTGGAAGGGGGTGGGATAGCTTCGGGTGATGGTTTCCAACTGGCTCTTGGTCACAAAGGGGGTCTTTTGCATGGGGCTCCTCCTCACATGGGTCTGGTTTTGGTTTCTATCATACACACTTTTACGCTTTAGCGCAATAGGTAAATAACCCATTCTCTCCCCGGTCTTTCAAAAAAAGCTGGAAAAACAGCACAAACCCCCAGCTGGATACAACCGGGGGCTGAGGGCAGGCGAAGCCTCGCAGAGTTCCGCCCAGAGGGCGGAATAGAGTCCAATCATTTTTGTGCCGAATTCAGTTCGGTGCAAAAATACTGCTATCCATGCAAGTGTGCCACCGAAGGGAGTGCGCGCAGCATGGATGCAAAGCCCGCAGGCAAAGTCCATGGGACTTTGCCTGCGATGAAACCCCCGGCTGGATACAACCGGGGGCTGAGGGACGCAGGTTAATAGTCCTCCTCCTTGGCGGCATCGTATGCCACCTGCTGGGGACGGAGGCTGGGGTTATTGGGTGTGCCCAGCCCCGCCACCGTGCGGAACTTGGCGTGGGACTGGCGAATCTCGTTGAGGGCGACGTTGATAGCGTCCTCTGTGCGGCGCATGGCATCGTCGCAGTAGGTGTTGGCGGCGGTCTTCAGCTCAGAGGCACGCCGCTCTGCCTCCGTGGTGACCCGCTTTGCCTCTGCGGTGGCCTGACGGACGATCTCATGCTCGTCCACCATCTGCTTTGCACGATCCATTGCCTGCTGACGAATCCGCTCGGCATCCGCCTTGGCGCCGTCCAGATAGTCCGCACGCTGGCTCATCAGCTTTCTGGCCTCTCCCAGCTCGGCGGGGAACTTGTTGCGGATCTCGTCCAGCAGATCCAGCGCATCGTCCCGGTTGATCCGGCAGGTGCCGCCCAGACCGCCTTTGGCGTCGTCAATCATTCGGTACAGGCTGTCCAGCAGCTCCGTTACTCCATTTGCCATCGGGTGATTCATCCTTTCCTCTTCTGTTTCGCCTTAATGTGCCAACTCCTGCTCCATCCGGCGCTGTACCTCCTCCAGAATCTCCGCCGGGACAAAGCCCTTAAGCGGTACATGATAGCTGGCCAGCTCCTTGGTGATGGAGGAACTCAAATAGGTGTAATTCTGACGGGCGGAGAGGAACATGGTCTCCAGACCCGGATTCAGCTTGCGGTTAATCAGTGCCATCTGAAATTCCTTCTCGAAATCGGACAGCGCCCGCAGCCCCTTCACCACGCAGGTGGCATTTCTCGTGCGGGCATAGTCCGCCAGCAGCATGGGGGAGGCGTCCACCTCCACATTGGGAAGGTTGGCGGTGACGGTTCTCAGGAACCGCACCCTGTCCTCGTGGGGGAAAAGCCCCCGCTTCTCGGAATTGACCATGACACAGACAATCAGGCGGTCAAACTGGGCGGCGGCCCGTTTGATGATGTCCAGATGCCCGGTGGTCACAGGGTCAAAGCTTCCGGGGTAGATGGCAATGCTCATTTCAGCGCTTCCTTTCGGTATAAAGTGACCTTGATCTTGCCATATCGATAAGATCTGTCCTTTCGATAGGGAGCGTCCAGCTCGGGCAGCTCCCGCTGCACCGGACTCTCACAGACAATTATACCATTTTCGGAAAGCATGTCAATGTCGGCAATGGTATTTAGTGCCGTTTCCAGCAGGGGGGTGTCATAGGGCGGGTCAAGGAAAATCAGGTGGAAGGGGCTGCGCTGGCTCTTCAGCGTGCGCAGGGAGTCCCCCTGCACCACCTGCGCAAGATCGGCAAGCCCGGTGGTTTTCAGATTTTGGCGGATCACCGCCACGGCATCCCGGCGCTGGTCCACAAACAGACAGGATGCCGCCCCCCGGCTGAGGCATTCAATGCCCAGCTGTCCCGTGCCTGCGAAGAGATCCAGCACCCGCCTGCCCTCGATGTCGAACTGGATGGCGTTGAACAGCCCCTCCTTCACCCGGTCAGTGGTGGGACGGGTCTCCATCCCCTCCAGCTCTGCCAGACGCTTGCCTCTGGCCGTGCCTGTAATCACTCTCATGTCTCGTCCTCCTCCTGGGGATGGAAGAAGGCATATACCGCCCCGGCGGTGCTTTTCGGCACCACCTGAGCAAGCTCCTCCTCCGTTGCGCTGCGGATTGCCTTCACGGTTTTAAACTGGCGCATCAGCGCCAAACGGCGTTTTTCCCCCACGCCGGGGATGGTCTCCAGCCGGGAGGCCACGGTCTGCTTTGCGTGGCTCTCCCGGTGGAAGGTGATGGCAAAGCGGTGGGTCTCCTCCTGAATCCGTCCCACAAGGGCGAAGAGCGCCTGCTGGGACTGGATGCCGATTTCCCTGCCGTCCGCCGCCACAAGGG
>CAJOOV010000192.1 GCA_905236265.1 uncultured Oscillospiraceae bacterium
CATCAGCAGGGGAGCGGTCTTCACCAGCGTGTTTCCCAGATTCTTCATCTGGAGATTGGCTCTGGAGTAGGTGAAAAAGTTCTTGATGACAGCCATAATGGCGTCGAAGGCACCGGCGGGGTTGATGAACAGCAGGACGATGTAGCCCAGCAGCAATCCCAGCACAATGCAGATCAGGGAGGCCAGCAGCGACTGGACGCCCTCATTTCTCAGGGGATTCTTTTTCATGCCTTCACCTCATCTCTCTTGGCGCCGGCCATGTACAGACCCAGCTCCTCCACGGTGGTCTTTTTCGGGTCCAGCTCGCCCACAATCTCCCCCTCGTACATCACCAGGATACGGTCGGACACGTCCATCACCTCGTCCAGCTCTAGAGAGATCAGCAGCACGCCCTTGTTCTGATCCCGCAGTCCCACAATCTGCTTGTGGATGAACTCGATAGCCCCCACGTCCAGACCACGGGTGGGCTGTACGGCGATGAGCAGATCCGGATCCTTGTCGATCTCACGGCCTACAATGGCCTTCTGCTGGTTGCCGCCGGACATGGCACGGGAGACGGTGACAGCGCCCTGACCGGAGCGCACGTCATACTCCTCAATCAGCCGGTTGGCGTAGCTGCGGATATTCTGGGTGCGCAAAAAGCCCAGCTTGGAGGTGAACTCCGGCTCAAAGTAGCGCTCCAGCACAATGTTGTTCTCCAACGAGTAGTCCAGCACCAGCCCGTGCTTGTGCCTGTCCTCCGGGATATGGCTCAATCCGGAGGTGTTCCGCTTGCGGATAGGCATATGGGCAATGTCCGTGCCGTTGAAGAGGATTTTGCCGCTCTTCACCGGTTCCAGACCGGAGATACCGTAGGCAAGCTCCGTCTGGCCGTTGCCGTCGATTCCGGCGATACAGACGATCTCTCCCCGGCGCACCTTGAAGCTCACGCCCTTCACGGCGTTGTTGCTGTGGCTCTTGGAGGCCACCACCATGTCCTGCACATCCAGCACCACCTCGCCGGGGTGAGCGGGCTTTTTCTCCACATGGAAGTTCACGTTCCGCCCCACCATCATGGCGGAGAGTCCCTCGGCAGTGGTGTCTTTAATGTCCACGGTGCCGATATACTTGCCCTTGCGCAGCACGGAGCAGCGGTCGGCCACGGACATGATTTCGTTGAGCTTGTGGGAGATGAAGAGGATGCTCTTGCCCTCTTTTGCGAGGTTTTTCATAATCTGCATCAGCTCGTCGATCTCCTGAGGGGTGAGCACAGCGGTGGGCTCATCGAAGATGAGAATCTCGTTGTCCCGGTAGAGCATTTTCAGAATCTCGGTACGCTGCTGCATTCCCACGGTGATGTCGGAGACGATGGCGTCCGGGTCCACCTTCAGCCCGTACTTCTCACTCAGCGCCAGAACCTTCCGCCGTGCCTCGTCCTTTTGCAGGAACCCGAACTTGTTTGGCTCCACACCCAGAATGATATTGTCCAGCACGGAGAAGCACTCCACCAGCTTGAAATGCTGATGCACCATGCCAATGCCAAGGGCGTTGGCGTCGTTGGGGTCATTGATTTTGACCTTCACTCCGTCCTTGTGGATCTCTCCCTCCTCCGGCTGGTACAGGCCGAACAGCACGCTCATCAGGGTGGACTTGCCTGCGCCGTTTTCACCCAGCAGTGCGTGGATTTCGCCCCGTCTCAACTGAAGCGTAATATCATCGTTGGCGATGATACCGGGAAAGCGCTTGGTGATATGCAGCATTTCAATCACATAATCAGCCATACCCATTCCTCCCTTTCTTTGTACACGAAGGCGGTGCCTTCGGTGAGATACGCTGTCTGTTCCCATTTACCTCCACTTTAACACAAATGAAGATAAATCGAAGCAGACGGGTATCCTCTGCGGATTCCGCCTTCCAAAACGGGGGAGAGCGGCTGCTCTCCCCCGTATGGGAATCCATCAATGGGACTGCTTACTTGATGTTGCCCTGATCGTCCACGGTGATGACAGTGGCGAAGTCAGAGGCGGCCTTGGTGATGTCGTTGGAGACGGTGATCTCCCCGGCGTGCATGGCGGCCACCAGAGCGGCGTAGTCGTCAGCGGTGAAGCCGTCGGCAAACTGGGTGGAGCCGGCGAGCTGGACATAGTTCTCCTCAGGAACGTCGGAGACCAGCCCCAGAGACTCGATCTTGCCGCCGTACTCAGAGAACTTGCCGTCCACGACCACCTGCAGCATGGTGTTGACGGTGGCGGCCAGACCCTTCATGGCGGAGGTGACAGTCGTGCCTTCACCATAGTCGCTGTCGATCTTGGCAGCCTGATCCACGTCCACGCCGATGACCTTGCCGCCCACTTTTGCAGCGGCCTCGCCGGCGGAGGTGAAGATGCCGCCGCCGCAGGCGAAGACGACCTCGGTGCCGTCGGCATACCAGGTATCCATCGCGGCGGTGATGTCAGCGTCGCCGTAGAACTGGTTGCCGTAGGCATACTTCAGGGAGACATCGGTGAGAGCCAGCTCAGCAGCGGCGGCGTCAGCGCCCTGCACGAAGCCGTAGCCATAGCGCTGCACAGCGGGCACAGCCATGCCGCCCAAAAAGCCCAGCTTGGTGTAGCCCAGCTTGACAGCGGCGTAGCCTGCCATATAGCCGCACAGCTCCTCCTGATAGACAGCGGAGTACAGGTTGGCGGGAGCAGTGAAGCCCTCGGAGAAGTCACCGGCGGACACGTCCAGCGCGATGAAGATGATGTCGGAATACTCAGGAGCGGTAGCCTCGATGGCCTTGCCGAAGGCATAGCCGGGCATTACGATAACATTGAAGCCCTGGTCGATGGCGGCCTCAATCTGAGCAACACGATCCTCGTCAGAGTCGGAGGCGGGCTTGAAGTAGGTGAACTCAATGCCGTTGGCCTCGGCAAATGCCTTGCAG
>CAJOOV010000193.1 GCA_905236265.1 uncultured Oscillospiraceae bacterium
ATCCCAACTGGCCGCAATGGTGGGCACGTCCCCGGAACGGGTGACGGAGATTGTCCGGGACTATGAGCGGCAGAACGTGATTCTGGGTTATAAGGCGGTGATTGACTGGGACGCAACGGACCGTCAGGACGTGACCGCCCTGATCGAGGTAAAGGTGGAGCCCCAGCGGGACGACGGCTTTGACCGGGTAGCAGAGCGAATCTACCAGTATGAGGAGGTGGAGTCCTGCTATCTCATGAGCGGCGACTTCGACATGACGGTGATTATCTCCGGGCGCAGCCTGCAGGAGGTGGCGCGCTTCGTGTCCCAGAAGCTGTCCACCATTGATGCGGTGAAGTCCACCGCCACCCACTTTATTCTGAAGAAATACAAGGAGAGCCACCTGATCTTCAAGAAACCGGAGCCGCAGGAAGAAGGGTTTGTGTTCGTATGATGGACTATAGCAAGGTCTTAAACAGCCGCATCCAGAACGTAGCCCCCTCAGGGATTCGGAAGTTCTTCGATCTGCTGGAGGATATGCCGGACGCAATCTCTCTGGGCGTGGGGGAGCCGGACTTCCCCACCCCGTGGCATATCCGGGATGCGGGCATCTACTCTCTGGAAAAGGGCAAGACGAAGTATTCCCCCAACGCCGGCTTTTCCGAGCTGCGCCGCCAGATTGCCGCCTATCTCCTGCGCCGGTTCGACCTGCACTATGACCCCAACGGGGAGGTTCTGGTGACCGTGGGCGGCAGCGAGGGCATTGACCTTGCCCTGCGCTGTATTCTGGAGCCGGGAGACGAGGTGATTATCCCCACGCCCTCCTTCGTGTGCTACGGGCCGCTGGTGTCCATGTGTCAGGGCGTGCCGGTGTATCTGGAAACCAGAGTGGAGGACGAGTTCCGTCTGACAGCGGAGCTGCTGAAGGGCGCTATCACCCCCAAAACCAAGGCGCTGGTGCTGCCCTATCCCTGCAACCCCACCGGCGGCGTGATGGAGCGCACAGATTTGGAGGCAATTGCCGGGGTGCTGGAGGGCACGGATATTGTGGTGATCTCTGACGAGATTTACAGTGAGCTGACCTACGGCGGACTGCACCATGTGTCCATCGCCAATATCCCCGGAATGCAGGAGCGCACCCTGCTGGTCAACGGCTTTTCCAAGAGCTATTCCATGACCGGCTGGCGTATGGGCTACCTCTGCGGCCCCCGCCCCCTCATCGGACAGATTATCAAGCTCCACCAGTACGGCATTATGTCCGCCCCCACCACCAGCCAGTATGCGGCAATTGAGGCGCTGAAAAACGGGGACGAGGACATTGAGGCCATGAAGGCGGAGTACGACGGCAGGCGCACCTTCCTGCTGGAGGGCTTTCGTGCCATGGGGCTGGAATGCTTCGAGCCGAAAGGCGCCTTTTACATGTTCCCCGGCATCCAGTCCACCGGTCTCAGCTCTGATGACTTCTGCATGAGGTTTTTGGAGGCGGAACAGGTGGCAGTGATCCCCGGCTCCGCCTTTGGCCCCGGCGGCGAGGGCTTTGTGCGCTGCTGCTATGCGGCCTCCATGCAGAAGCTTGCTGCGGCGCTGGAACGGATGGAGCATTTTATCAAACACAGATAAGGAGCAGGCTATGAATCCCCTTTTTTCCGCTCTGGGCTTTGCCCCGGCTGACATTCTCATCCCCCGGAACTGCGACTTGCACAAATGGAGCGTGGTCGCCTGCGACCAGTACACCTCCCAGCCGGAGTATTGGCAGCGGGTGGAGGAGACCGTGGGCGACGCCCCATCGGCGCTGCGGCTGATTCTTCCGGAGAGCAGGCTGGGACAGCCGGACACGGCGCAGACCATCGCAGGCATCAATGCCGCCATGGAGACCTATCTGGCGCAGGGACTGTTTCGGGAGCTGAAGGACAGCCTGATCTATGTGGAGCGGTGGCTGGACAACGGCACTCTGCGCCGGGGACTGGTGGGCGTGGTGGATTTGGAGCGCTATGACTACACGCCGGGAAGCGGTGCGCTCATCCGTGCCACAGAGGGCACGGTGCTCTCCCGAATCCCCCCCAGAGTGGCGGTGCGGCGGAATGCGGCGCTGGAGCTGCCCCATGTGCTGATGCTGATGGACGACGGGGACAGGACAGTGATCGAGCCGCTGACGCTGGAGACGGACGAGATGGAACGCCTGTATGACTTTGACCTCATGGAGCGGGGCGGCCATATCACCGGCTACAGGCTCACCCAGGAGCAGACGGATTATGTGGCCGAGCAGCTTGCGGCGCTGGCACAGCCCCGGCTCTTTGAGGAGAAGTATCACGCCCCCGGCAGAGCGCCGCTGCTCTTTGCCATCGGGGACGGGAACCACTCCCTTGCCTCCGCCAAGGCCAGCTATGAGGAGAAAAAGGGCACGCCTCAGGAAGCGCTGGCCCGGTATGCGCTGGTGGAGCTGAACAACCTCCACGACGACAGCCTCACCTTTGAGGCCATCCACCGGGTCTGCTTCGATGTGGACGGCGAGCGGCTGATCTCCGCCCTGCTGGAATACTACCCCGGCAGCTTTGTGGGGGAGGGGGAGGGACAGCGCCTTCCCTTCGTCACCCAGAGCCGGGAGGCAGTCGTCACAGTGCCCAATCCCCCCTCCCAGCTTCCGGTGGGAACCCTGCAGGGCTTTTTGGATGCCTATCTGCCCACTGTGGGGGGCAGGGTGGACTATATCCACGGGGAGGATGTTGCCTATGAGCTGGGCAGAGAGCCGGGAAACATCGGCTTTCTGCTGCTGCCCATGGAGAAGGACGAGCTGTTTAAAACCGTGATTTTCGATGGTGTGCTGCCCAGAAAGACCTTCTCTATGGGAGAGGCACAGGATAAGCGGTTCTATTTGGAGGCCAGAAGAATCAAATGAGGACATGGACAGAACCGGCCTATGCCAAGATCAATCTCTCTCTGGATGTGCTGGGCAAGCGCCCGGACGGCTTTCACGACCTGCGCATGGTGATGCAGTCGGTGAGCCTGCACGACGATGTGACGCTGACGCTGGGAGAGACGGAGCGTCTTGTGCTGGCATCGAACGTGGGATACCTCCCGGCGGACGAGCGGAATATTGCAGTGATTGCGGCAAGAGCCTTTGCCCGGCACACCGGGGCAGATGTGGAGCGGCTCTCCATCCGGATTGAAAAACGGATTCCCGTCTGTGCGGGAACCGCCGGGGGCAGCAGCGACGGCGCTGCGGTGCTGCGGGGGCTGAACCGCCTGTTTGAGACGGGTCTTACATTGGAGGAGCTGGCAAAAATCGGCGAAGAGGTAGGCTCAGACGTGCCCTACTGCGTGCTGGGGGGCACCGCACTGGCCGAGGGCAGGGGAGAGCGCCTGAAACGGCTGACAGCGCTGGAGCCATGCTTTATCCTGCTGTGCAAGCCGCAGTTCCCCATCTCCACGCCGGAGCTGTTTCATGCCATTGACAGCGTGCGCCTGCGCTGCCGCCCGGATACGGCGGGGATTTTGGAGGCGCTGGGAGCGCAGGATCTCCACGGCGTGGCGAGGCGGATGTTCAACGTCTTTGAACAGGCGATGCAGGGCAAGCGCAGCGGCACCATAGAGGAGATCAAGAACACCATGATTCAGGCGGGAGCGCTGGGGGCGTGCATGTCCGGAAGCGGCCCCACGGTGTTCGGCATCTTTCAGGATGAGTCCTGCGCCGCCGCTGCGGCAGAGCAGCTCTCGGCCAGCTGGCCGGATACATTTTTGACCACACCGGTATAACGCCGGAAAACACCGTCCATACTGGGAACAAATAAGCCCGGAGGACGGTGTTTTTTATGCAGAAACTGAAAAAATGGGAGCTGGTTCTGGCAGTATCCATGGCGGCGCTGCTGATAAGCCTTGCCGTGGGGGGACGGGAGCAGCGCACCCTCGCCCGTCAGGTCATCCGCCTGCATGTGCTGGCACACTCTGACACAGAGGAAGACCAGCGGCTGAAGCTGCTGGTGCGGGATGCCGTGCTGGCGCAGGCGGAGACCCTGCTGGAGGGGGCAGCGTCCCCGGAGGAGGCGTACCGCCTGCTGAACGGGCATCTGGACGCTTTGCGTGCTGCGGGGCAGCGGGTCGTGCTGGACAGAGGCTATTCCTACCCGGTGCATACGGCGCTGGAGGAGTGCTATTTCCCCACCCGGCACTACCGGGATTTCTCCCTCCCCGCAGGGCGGTATCAGGCGCTCCGGGTGGAGATCGGGGCGGCGAGGGGACATAACTGGTGGTGCGTGGTCTACCCGCCGCTGTGCAGCGCAGGCGTGGAGGAGACGGAGCCGGCCTTTGCCGGGCTGAACCCGGAGCAGGTCAGGCTGATACAGGAGGAGAATACGGAGTATGTCATCCGCTTTCGGTGCATGGAGTGGTGGGGAATGCTTCAGGAGCGGCTCAACGGGTGAGGTGGAAGAGCCTTGCCGGTCTTACCTCCAGCATCCACAGCACCACCCAGTATAAAAACAGCCCCACCACGCAGCAGGCGCAGACAGTCAGGGGGACAGGATACGCCTCCCGGCACAGGGAGCGGTAGAGCAGACGCACACACAATCCGCACAGCAGCGAGCCCAGTGCCGGGGCGCACAGTGCGGTAAACAGATCCATTTGCAGACCTGTCCACCGCTGCACCAGTGACCAGCGCAGCAGCACCCCCAGCAGGGAGGACAGCACCAGCCCGGCGAGAAAGCCCGTCAGCCCATGGCCGGTGAGGGTGAACAAAAGCTGCAGCGCCCCGCAGAACAGGCTGATTCCAGCCGACCAGAACTGCCGCCCCAGCCCGTTGAGTACGGCGGCAAGGACGCTCTCGTAGCTGCTCAGAACCACCCCCAGAGACAGGGGCAGCAGGTATTTCCCCACGTCCGGGTTGTGAAACAGCAGCCGTCCCAAATCGGGAGCCAAGGTTGCCAGCAGAGCGGCGGCGGGCAGGACAATGACCGAGGCGGCCAGCAGCGCCTTTTCCGTCATCTGCTGACACAATCGGTGCTGCTTTTTCGCCTGACAGCTCCTCAGACGGGGGACAAGGGCGAGACACAGGGCGCCGATAAAGGCGGAGGGCAGATTCAGCATGGGCAGGGTCATGCCGAAGATGACCCCGAAGGAGGACATGGCCTCCCCGGAGGAAAGCCCTGTCTCCGCCAGCTTCCGGGGAATCAGCACTGCGTTGGCGCTTGCCATGAGATTGCCCAAAAGGGCGGTGCAGGCCACGGGAATGGCCACCGCCGCCATTTCCCGCATAAGAGCGCCGGAGGAGAACTTCCGGCGCTCTCTTTGTCCGTGCCGGCGCAGCAGGGTCAGGGCGAGGGAGGAAAAGACCTCGCTGACCAGCATCCCGCCTACAATCAGCCCCACCGTGACCTCCGGGGACTGGGGCAGCGTGAACCAAACCAGCCCCAGCACGGCGGCGGTGCGCACAAGCTGCTCCCCCAGCTCCACCGCTGCGGGGAGGCGAACCTCCCCCATGCCGTAGAAGTGGTGCTTGGTCAGGTTCTCTACTCCGGTCAGCAGCAGCACCGGAAGCAGCAGCACCAGCCCCAGGCGGGTTCGGCTGTCCCCCAGAAGCAGGAGGGAAATCTGCTCCCGGAACGCCAGCACCGCCGCCGACAGGGGCAGCCACAGGGCGAGAAGCGCCCGGAGGCTGAGGCGCAGCAGAGCGGAAACCGTGCCGGTGTCCTCCAGCGCCCGGTACTGGGCGGTGAGGGCGGAGACTGCCACTGTCAGCCCGGTGACGCACAGGGAGAGGAAAATGGAATAGACGGGGAGTATGAGCTGATACAGTCCCATCGTCTCCGCACCTGCCAGCCGGGAGAGCACCACACGGTAGAAGAAGCCCAGTATCTGTGCGGCAATCCCCACGCCGGTGAGCAGCAGGGTGGAGCGGGTGAGAGAGGTCTGCGTGTCCTTCATGGTATCAACTCCCTTTTGGATTCAGGGCAGTATATGAGACAAGCTGCCGGGAAAGAACGCTGTATGTGGGAAGGAGGACTGCCGCAGGGGCGCATTTTCACAACAGCGCCGAAATAAATGAATAACAATACTTTTTGTCCCGTTCTGCGCCCCTGTACATCTGCCCATGTCCGGCAAAGGAGGAGCAACTGCCCGCAATCAGTGAAAAGCCACTTGAATCTGGGGCGATTGGCTGGTATAATAACAATGATACCTTATGGAGTTGATTATTTATCATTAAACGAGGTGACGATAATGTCCGGCGTTATATACAGAAAACTCAACTCAAAACGAGG